>JBEVFK010000012.1:0-14036 GCA_040512325.1 Mycobacterium sp.
TCGGCGACGTTGCCCCACCCCCTGCCGCCGCAGTCCCGGTTCTCCCGGAGGCGTTGCCCGTCGGCGTCGCTTCAGAGGCGGGGTTGCAGCCCAACGCCGTCATGGCCGCCAGAGCCGTCAGCATGCAGTTCCCACAGATCGCCGATATCGACGGGGTCCGGCCGGACTCGAAGCCGTGGCATCCGAGCGGTCTGGCGATCGACATCATGATTCCCAACCCCGAGAGCCCCGAGGGCATCGCGCTCGGCGACCAGATCCATGCGTTCGCGATGAGTAATGCGGGCCGGTTCGGGATCCAGGATGTGATCTGGCGTGGCACGTATTACACACCCGCCGGTCCGCAGTCGTCGGGCTACGGACACTTCGATCACGTGCACATCACGGTGACTCCGCGCCGGTAGTCAGCCCATCCTCATGGATGGAGGTTCCATTGGCCGCAATCCTGGGCCAGCACGTCGTTGACATCCACGCGTATGCCGCCGACTATCGGTCCCGGGTTCGACGCGGTGTCGATGATGCGCTGGTAGAGGACCGCGGCGGGGTAGATCTGACCACCTGACCAGGACCGGGTCTGCCAGGCCCAGACACGGCCGGGCGACAGCGACCTCCCGATGACACCATCGGCCGCAGCCCACTGGCACGCCTTGATGCCTCCGTAGATCCCGGTGCGTTGGGCTCCGATCACCGAGTTGATTCCGCGAAACCACGGCAGCACAACGCTATTCCATGCCTCACGGTCGATGTCGTCGTCGACGCTGAAGAAGACCGGTGCGCTCTGGCCGCCGCCGGCGGCGGTGTGCAGTTGCCACGCGGTGCGCGCGTCGACGACACCGCCGGGGTACCCGCGGGTGAAATCCGACGGCGCTGTGCCGCCCGGCTTGCCGTATTGGTAGTTGCTGACGATCACCAGGCCGGAGGCGTTCAACGACTGCGCGTAGGGCAGGGTGATCGGCTTGGCCCCGAAGGACGAACCAGGCCGCGACGTCGAGACGTAGTTGATCACCCCGGCGTGGCCGGCGGCGCGGATGTCCTGCGCCGGGATCTGGCGCATGGCGTAGTCGATGAGCGTGGGGGCGGCGGCCGCCGCCGTGGGCGTGCCGGCCCCGGTTACCGCACCGAGCCCGGCCAACGCTGACGCTGCGGTGGCGCAGCGCAGTGCGTCACGCCGGGATATCGACACCGAGCGATGTTAACAATGGGACGGATGTGGCTGAGGTGATCGTTGTGCTGGGTGTCGGTTCGATGCCGCACCGTTATGCCACCGGTGCCAGGTCGCGACCGCAGGGTCCGTCGAATGGCACTGGGTAAGGTTCACCTGCCGAGCGTTCTCGGTCAACGATATTGCGGGCGGGTCGGTGGTGCGGCGTGAGTGCACGCTTCGTGGAACTGGATTGGGCCGAGACGCTCATGGGGGTCATCAGCCTGCGCAGGCGCATCGAGCCGTCTTTGAACGTCGAGGTGTACGAGGTCAAGCTCGGCGACGAGTACCTGATGTCGAGTCTGTTCACGGTGGCCGAGGTGGAGCTCGCCCGCCTCGGCCTGGCCGAGGCGGGCGATTCCGGCCTCGACGTTGTCGTCGGCGGATTGGGGCTGGGCTACACCGCGCAGACGGCCCTCAGCGATCCCCGCGTGCATTCGCTCCTCGTGGTGGAGGCACTCGGGGAAGTCATCAGCTGGCACCAGCGGGCATTGCTTCCCGACACTGCCGAACTGGCGTCGGATCCTCGGGTCCGCCTGCAGCAGGGCGACTTTTTCGCCATGGCTGACAGCGCCGCCGGGTTTGATCCGCAGACGCCCGGCCGTCGCTTCCACGCGGTCCTGCTCGACATCGACCACACACCGCGACATGTCCTGCACCCCAGCCACAGTGCGTTCTACACACCGGCGGGACTGCGAAAGCTCGTCGCCCACCTGCATCCCGGCGGAGTGTTCGCCTTGTGGTCCGATGATCCACCCGACGCTGATTTCGAGGCGGTCCTCGCCGAGGTCTTCGACCGAGCCCAGGCCTCCGTCGTCAGGTTCCCCAACCCGCTGACCGGCGGGCACTCGACCAATACGGTTTACGTCGCCAGCTAGATTCCGCCGGCTTTCGACCCCGAAAGTGATTCCGACACTGACCAGTTCATGCACGCCACGGTGGTGTCGTCGCATCGATGACGAGGGGATCTCGTTCGGGTTGAGAAGTGATGTCACGCGGTGGGCCGAGACTCCCCTGCTGTCATCATCAGACGAATGACAGCCAGAACCGAACCCAAAACCGACAGCAGGCTGGCCGCTCGTCTCGCCGCGCTCGCCTCGCTGGGTGCCGCTGTCATCCATTTCGCCGTGGCGCCGGCCCATTGGCACGAGTGGATGCCGGCCGGTGTGTTCTTCTTCGCAGTCGCAGGTGTTCAGTTGTTGTGGGCGAGGGTGGTGCTCACTCGAACCACGACACCGGTACTGGCGGCAGGCATCGCGTTGAACGTCGGCGCCGTGGCGCTCTGGGCGCTGTCCCGGACAGCCGGCGCTCCGTTCGGCCCGCACGCCGGCGAAGCCGAGGTGATACAAGCTGCGGACCTCTGTGCGCTGCTGCTCCAGATCTACGTCGTCATGGGGGCGGGCTGGGTGTGGTACCGGGGTCTGCGAGGCGAACCGGTGGCAGCCCTTGTCAGCGCGGTGGTTCTTCTCGGTGCGGTCGGTGTCGTCGCGCTGGCGTCCACGGTCGGGGTGGCTTCGGGTCTGCGGCACGGCCACCATGGGCCTGCTGGAGGTGCCACTGATCACCACGAGTTCACTGTCGTTCCGGTTGAGCGGCACCACGGGAATCCTCCGACGCCGGCGCGCCCCTCGCCGGTAGTCGAGCCGGCCGGCACGCCTGCGCCCCCGGCGCTCACCGAAGATTCCGTCCCTGCGGCGGAGCCGTCGCACGATGCCCATGGCGACCATGAGCACTGACAGCAGGTGACGTAACCAGAGCGGTCGGCAGTTCGGTGATCTCGCGGCCCTGACGGGTAACCAACGACCAGGGCCAGCTGTGCAGCATCACCACGGGTGCGTAATGACTTGCGCTCCATGGACATCGGTTTCCGAGCCGGTGAGTTCGTCGGCGATGGAGACCACCAATCCTCCGAGCATGAAGGCGCTGATGGCAGCGACGAGTGTTGCTGTGCTCATGGAAGGGATGAAGCGGCGCGCGCCTGCAGGCGGGTGCCCGTCGTGGTGGTACTGATGGGTGAGGGCGTGGCCTTTCCCGCGTCTGAGCAAGTAGCGGTTGACGGGGTAAGCGGCGAAGAAGGCTGCGGTCAGTGAAATGGCCATGCCGATCCAGAAGATGACGTTGACCAACCCGGCGTTCATCGCGCCCGGGATGGCCGCCATCACCAGGTTGTCGACGATCTCCATCGTGGCGATCGACAGGGTGTCCGCGGCGAGTACGACGCTCAGCGCGGTGCCGAGCGCAAGTCCCGCTTTGAGCAGCGGCAGGGTCGACAGGGTGTAGCCGAACAGGAAGGCCAGCGCCACGGCGACGGCGATGGTCGCCAGATTGCTCAGGCCCAGTGCCGTGCCGATGATGAGGCCGGCGATCTCGCCGATGGCGCAGCCTGTCAGGCAGTGCAGGGTCGCGCTGAGAGCCATGTCCTTGGTGTCGGCCATCGAGGGGAGTTCGTTGTGGCCGTGGTGGCTGCTCATCGTGGCGTCTCCTGGCGGGCGGTTGTGTGGGTAGCTCTACCGTGCGGTTCACTCGACGGAAGGTTTACCATACCCCCAGGGGGTATGCAACCGACCGTTCTGGACCCGTACCTGGGATCCAGGATGCTCCCCACGACATCGCAGTGGGACAACGTATTTCGCTCACCGAGTGTCCATTCCGGCCACGCCCGGCACTGTGGCGGGACCTGCAATACATCCTCCGCAGGGCTGTCGGCGGTGTGTGCAGATCAGCTCGAATTCGGGCTATGCCTGGCCATGGGGCTCCCAGCCTGCGGTTGGGCAGGCACCATGAACGCATGGACGCCACCAGATTGCCGCCGCCGGTATACCGCGCACTGGTGGTCGACGACGAGTTGGCGCTGGCGGAGATCGTGGCCAGCTACCTCGAGCGGGAACAGTTCGACGCCACCGTCACCGGCGACGGGGCCGAGGCCATCCTCATCGCCAGAGAGCTCGACCCCGACGTCGTCATCCTCGACCTGGGACTACCCGGCATCGACGGGCTCGAGGTCTGCCGACAGCTGCGGACCTTCTCGGATGCCTACGTGGTGATGCTGACCGCCCGCGACGGCGAGATAGACACCGTTGTCGGCCTCACCGTGGGCGCTGATGATTACGTGACAAAACCGTTCAGCCCCCGCGAACTGGTGGCCCGGATCAGGGCGATGCTCCGGCGACCCCGGGTCATCCCGAACTCCGCCGCTGCCGGCCCGATCCCCGACCCCCACCTCACCCCACCACGCACCTTCGGAACCATGACGATCAACATCGATTCCCGCGAAGTACTCATCAACGATGAGCCAATCCTGCTGACACGCACCGAGTTCGACCTGTTGGCGGCGCTCTCGGCGCATCCGAACATGGTCCTGAGCAGACGACAACTGCTGGAGACGATCCGCGAAGAACCCTGGGTGGGCAGCGGCCATCTCATCGACGTTCACATCGGGCACCTGCGCCGCAAGATCGGCGACGACCCCGCCGCACCCCGCTACGTCATCACGGTGCGCGGCGTGGGCTACCGAATGGGCACCGGGCAGTGAAGCACGACAATGCAACGCCCGTGCTCATGCATAAGCGCAGGCACGGTCACGGACTCGGAGCCCGACTACTGCTGGCGCAGGCGATGGTCCTGCTCGCCGGTGTTGCCACCACCGCCGTCATCGCCGCCGTCATCGGGCCGCCGCTGTTCCGAGAGCACCTCCATATGGCCGGGGTGCCCTCGAACTCAATGGAGGAAGTGCACGCCGAAGAGGCCTACGTTTATGCCACGGCGTTCTCCGTGGGCGGTGCACTCGCGGTATCGGTTCTGGCCGCTCTGGCGGTCAGCTGGTATGTCAGCAAGCGGCTGCAGAGTTCTGTGGCCGAGGTCGCGTCCGCGGCACGCGCGGTCGCTCAGGGACGCTACGAGAGTCGGGTGTCGCCGCCGCAGCTCGGAGACGACTTCGACGCCCTCGCCGACTCCTTCAACCAGATGGCCGCCCGGTTGCAGACGGTGGAGGCGACTCGTCAACAGCTCTTCAGCGACCTCGCGCATGAGATCCGCACCCCGATCTCGGTGCTGCAGGCCTACATCGAGGCTGTCGGTGACGGCGTTCGGCCGCTCAACGCCGAGACCACCGCCATGCTCAGTGACCAGACACGAAGGTTGGTGCGCTTCTCGCAAGACCTTTCGGCGTTGGCACAGGCCGAAGAGAGTTCCGCATCGTTGGCCTGCGAATCGATCCGTCCCGCCGAGCTGGTGAATTCCGCGGCGGAGGCCGCGCGACCCAGATTCGATGCCAAGCAGGTGTCGCTGATCGCCACTTGCGACGACCTGCCGCCACTGTGGGGCGATCACCAGCGGCTGCTGCAGGTACTGGGCAATCTGACCGACAACGCTCTGCGGCACACCAACCTCGGCGGCTCCGTGCGCATTGCCGCCGTCACCGAGGGCGAATCGATTGTGATCACCGTCGCCGACAATGGAACAGGGATCGCCGCGCAGCACCTCGACAGGGTCTTCGAACGGTTCTATCGAACCGACTCCGCCAGAGCCCGCGACCTCGGCGGCGCCGGCATCGGGTTGGCCATCGCCAAAGCGATCACCGACGCCCATGGCGGCACCATCGGTGTCACCAGCGCGGGCCTGGGCGCCGGGGCGACCTTCACGGTCCGCCTTCCGGTCGCCGGCCCCACGGAGGTCACAGCGCTTGCAGCAGCTGCTCCATTGCGGTGATCTCCTGCTGCTGCGACGTGACGATAGAGCGCGCCATCTCAACCGCTGCGGGAAACTGGCCGGTGTCGATCTCGTTCTGTGCCATCACGATTGCGCCCCGGTGGTGCTCGATCATCTGCGTCAGGAACAGCCGGCTCGCCGCCGGGCCCTGCGCATTCTGCAGGTCAGCCATGTCCTGCTCGGACATCATGCCGTCACCACCCATTCCCGGCATGGCGCCGTGGCCGGACATGTCATGACCCGGCATGCCGGCCATGCCACCCTGGCTCGGGTCGACACCCCAGTCCGCCAGCCAGCCGCGCATCTGGGCGATCTCGGGTCCCTGCGCGGCCTTGATCTCGTTGGCCAGTGTGGTGACCCGCGGGTCGATGCCTTGTTTGCCCAGCACCATGTCACTCATCTCGACGGCCTGCTCGTGATGGGGGATCATCCCCTGCGCGAACATCACGTCGGCATCGTTGTGCTCGGCGGCGGCCGTCGCGGGGCTCGACGATGACGAACTGCCGGCTTGCGTTGTCGTGGCGGCCGGTTCCGAGCCGGAGTCGCTACAGGCGCCCAACACCACCATTGTCCCAGCGACGCCCAGTGCTGCCATACATCGCCTGATCTGCATTCACTCTGTCCTATCCACATTCGGTGCACCCGCCGTCCTCGTTGGACCACGGGGCATGACGGGCACGCAACATCGACTGTGCAGGCCCGCGGTATGTGTCCTTTCGCCGTTTCCTCAAGATCTGGTCAAGGTCGACGGCAGCTTTCCGAGCCGTCGCCCCGACCTGGCAGAGTGACGTCGTGTCCGAAGACGACGACGCCGTCCGTGCCCTCCTGGCCTACCTGGGCGCCGCGATGGTGGCAACGGGGCAGCCCGTCAGCGACGTGGAGGACGAGCTCGCGGAGGTGGGCGTCGCGCTCGGCTACCCCGACGTCCAGATCGCGGCATCGCCGACCGGGGTCATGTTGAACCTCGCCACCGGCGCCGCTGCGACCTTCGAGTCGGTCCAGGGTGGGCTGCGGCTCGACCAGGCCGCAGAGGTCCGGACGATCCGCCACCAGTTGTCGCTGAACACCCTCACGGTGTCCCAAGCCACCGAGGAGCTGCGGGGTCTGCGCCATCGCCCACCCCGCTATCCGCAGTGGTCGGCCAACCTCGGTTGGATCGCGATCGCCACCGGAATCGCTCTCATCCTGCAGCCCGGCGGCGCCAACGTCGCGGCCGCGGCCATCGGGGCCGTCGTTGTCGTGGCCCTGTTCCGGTTGGGGCAGCGGTACAGCCTGATCGCCACGCTGCTCCCCACGCTGGCGGCCTTCTGTGTGGCCTGCGGAGTCTTCGCCGCCGCCAACGCCGACCTGTTGGAGGGACCGCTACGCACGTTGCTGCCGCCGCTGGCCGTATTGCTGCCCGGCGCATTGATCGTCACCGCGATGTCGGAACTGGCCGCCGGTGACATGGTGGCCGGCGCGTCACGGCTGACCTTCGGGCTGGTTCAGCTGCTCTTGTTCACCCTCGGCATCGTCGCGGCCAGCCACCTGATCACCGTTCCGGCAACCGAATTGACCAATCTCCGCGTCGACACCCTCGGCTGGTGGGCGGCGCCGCTGGGACTCATTCTGATCAGCATCGGCATCGGGGTTCTGGAGAGTCCGCCGGTGCGACTGCTCCCTTGGATCACCCTGGTCCTGATGCTCGCCTTTGCCGCCCAGAGTTTCGGGCAACACGTCAGCGGCGCCGTGCTCGGCAGCTTCCTGGGCGCCGTCACCGCCAGCCTGGGCTCGTCGCTGGTCGAGGCCGTGCGTCCGAACCTGCCGCGGCTGGTGGTCTTCCTGCCGGCATTCTGGCTGCTGGTCCCCGGCAGCCTCGGCCTGCTCTCCACTACTGCCCTCATCACCGATCCGACTGGTGGTGGTGGGGCCGACGCGTTCGGAGTGGTGACGGTGGTCTGCGCGATCGCGGTCGGGTTGTTGGTCGGCACGGCCGCCGCCCGATCCTTCGGCGGCGCGCTGCAGAGACTGAAGCGTGGGTATCCGCGGCGGGGACGCGGTCGGCCGGGCAGAAGCCTGTTGCGCTGATCAGAACTGACTGGCGCCACCGTCGACGTAGATCTCCGACCCGGTCATGAAGCCGCTGCCGTCGGAGGCGAGGAAGGCGATGACGCTGCCGATCTCGTCCGGGCGCGCCCGGCGTTTCATCGGTATCGAGGAGGTCAGGTCAGCGAGGCCGGCATCGCTGCCGGAGAAGAGCCCGAGCATGCCCGGTGTCTCCGTGAGTCCGGGAGCCACGACATTGACGCGGATGTCGCGGTCGATCAGTTCGGCGGCCCAGCTACGGGCGAGCGAGCGGATCGCGGTCTTGGACGCGGCGTAGACGCTCGTGCCGGGCGAGGCCTTCACATCACCGCTGGAGCCGCACAGGATGACCGAAGCACCCTCGTTGAGCAGCGGTAGGGCGGTCTGCACCGTGAAGATGATTCCGCCGACATTGGTGTTGAACGTCGTGGTGTAGTGCTCCCAGGTGAGATCCCCCAGTGCCGAGACCTCTGCGATACCCGCGTTGGCGAACAGGATGTCGAGCCGGCGTCCGGTGGCCGCGATGGTCGATGCGACCCGGTCGAGGTCGGATTGGCTTGTCACGTCGGCCCGAATGAAGCTGGCCTGACCGGGCCCGATGCCGGCGACAGCTTCTTCGAGGGCGTCTTGGCGGCGTCCCACGACGAAGACGTAGGCCCCTTCCTGCGCGAGTGCGCGTGCCCCGGCGAGGCCGATCCCAGACGTTGCTCCGGTGACGAGGGCAGTCTTGCCCGTCAACTGCGACATGCGAATCCTCCAGTTTTGTACCAATCGGTTGGTACTCACGATAGCAGTTTTGTACCGTTCGGTTGCGGCTTGGGTTCCAGCGCCTAGGATCGGGTTATGGACGCAGAGCGACGAACCGCGGGCGGTCGTCCACGCGCCTTCGACGAGGACCAGGCGCTCGATGCGGCGATCGACGTGTTCTGGCGTCTCGGATACGAGGGCGCGTCGTTGGCCGAGCTGACGCAGGCGATGGGCATCAACAAGCCCAGCCTGTACCTCGTCTTCGGCAGCAAGGAGGAACTCTTCGTCCGAGCGCTGGAGCGTTACGGCCGCTCAGCGCACGAAAACCTGGCGGCGGTGCTGGCTCAGCCCACTGCGTACCAGGTCGTCGAGTCCTATCTGCGCGCCACGGCAGAGTCTGCGACCGACGCGGGACACGAACCGGGCTGTCTGTCCATTCAAGGCGGGTTGTCCTGTGCGCCGAACAACGCGCGTATCCCGCAGCTCCTCGCCGAGTATCGGCGAGGTCTCGAAGACGCTGTGGCGAAGGCCCTGGCCAAGACCGAGGATGCGACTCGGCCCGCTGGTGGCATTGACACCGAAGCACTGGCGGGCTACGCCGTGACGGTCGCGCAAGGGCTTGCGGTGCATGCGGCCGGCGGGGTGACGCTGGCGAGGCTCAACGTCATCATCGACGTTGCCTTGGCAGGCCTGACGAGTCTCCTTGCCGCCCAGACTGTTACGGCGAGGTGTGGACCTCGGTCCCAAAGCGATTGAGCAGCTGCCGACCCTCCGACCTTCGCTGCAAGGTGCCTGAAGACTGTGTAACTGCGCCTCAGGTCGAGTCGGCCTATGCCGGAGTGGTCGTGACGAACGCCAAGTGGCTCGCGCCACCGAGAAAGATACGCATGATGGTCTTCGGGGCACCTATTCTGGACAGCAGATTGCTGAGAACTTCGAAGAAGAAGTAGCCGAGGAAGAACACTCCGGCCTCGGGACCGACTACGGCATACGTTCAGGACCAACGCCCCGCGGAGGAATGCGCATGCTCATCAGTTCGCTGCTCGACCTGGACTTCACCGCTGACGAAATCCACACAATGTGAAAAGTCAATCCGAACAAGCTACTGGGCCTGGTGGACCGACTTCAGCGACGTCAGATCCTTCCGGCCGGGAACATGGTCTTGACGGCCTGGGTCATGTTGTCACGGGCAGCGGCAGCGCTGGTGGGGTCGAGTGAGCCGATCGCCATCACGTAGCGACGGTCGGGCCCGATGATCCCGGTGGACACGTGCAACTGATTCCCGCCGTTCCAACAACAGAACCAGCCCTGCTTGACCGCAACCGGCTCGGCGTTGAGCCCGTCGGGGATGCCGAACCTCTGTGGATAGCCGTCGGTCCCCGTCGGCGTGGATTGCGCGAGGTTGTTGATGATGATGTCGGCCTGTTCGGGCGGCAGCCCACCGGTGCCGTTCAACAGCATGTCGTAGTAACGGACGAGATCGCCTGACGTACTTGTGGTTACGTCCCAGTGCCCGTTGTAGGGAGCCGTCGTGGCCGCCAAGCCGTACCTGGCCTTGATGCGCGCGATGACGGCGTTTCCGCCGCTGCGATCCCAGAACATCTGGGCCGCGCTGTCATCGGAGGAACGCAGCATGATGTCGAGTGACTTGCGGTCGGCGGCAGACAGTTTCGTCTTGCCCTCCGACTCCTGCAGCAGCAGGTCGTCGGCGATGAACAGTTTCACCACGGACGCGATCGGGTACGGCTTGGTGTCCCCGTTGGAAACCAGCTGGCCGGTGTCGCGGTCCAGCACGACGATCTCGATGTCGGCCCCCGAGGCGGCCGCATCGGCGGTGGCTTGACCGACGCGGGTTTCGAGTCCGTCGAATGGCGCCGTCGACGGCGCGGGTGGGGCCGCGGGCACCGCGGGCAGCGAGGCCTGCGGGGCGGCGACTGTTGCCTGTGGGGTGGTGTCAGCGGACGGCGGCATACCCGAGACCTGCGCCTCACACCCGTTTACCAGCAGTGCCACACAGGTGATCGCCAATCCCGTCGTCATCCGGTTGGACAGTCGCCGGCGCATACATCTCCTCCAAACAGATCCTGAACCACGAGAGCGGGGTCAACGCTGCGCCCACCGGTTACCCCAGCCTAGCCGGGCTAAGCAGACCGAGGGCCGCCACCGGTGCCGCTGACGGAGGCGTTCACCGGTCGCGACCTGCTACGTAGCTCGTCGGGGCTGCCAGACACATCGGGCGACGCGGGCTCGGCTCAGCGGTGCCCACCGTCTGGATGCCAGATGGCCCGCCACACAATCGGATCGTGTCCGGGGATCAGGCGGGCGTCGCGGGTGTCGGCCAATGCGACGAGGTGCTCGACCGAATGCTGCGCCAACGGGATGTCGTCGTCCTCGGCACAGCTGCCGCACCGTTTGCGTTCGTGCAGGTTCTCGGCGAGGTCCGCGGCGTCGGCGGCGAAAATCCAGTCGCCCGTCGCGGGAAGATGCACGCCGAAGGACTGATGCCCCGGCGTGTGCCCAGGGGTGGGGATTGCGTCGACACCCGGTGCCAACTCGGTGGCGCCGTCGAGCAGGACCCACTCGACGTTGTCGAGGTCGACGTAGTCGGGACGGTGAAAGGCCAGCTCGGCCTCGGTGCCGTCGGCCGCTCGTTGCAATCCGTAATCGAGTTCATCGCGTTGGATCGCCACCGGCACTCCGGCGGCAGCCAGTGCCGGGATGCCGCCGGTGTGATCGAGGTGCAGGTGGCTGACGGCGGCCAGCGAGATGTCGGCGACGCTGAATCCCAACTGCGCCAGGGCCACTTCGAGCGGTTCCCCAGCGGGCGCCGTCGGGTGCCGGTCGGCGCCGTAGCAGGCGGTCAGGAAGTCAGGGTTGTCCAGGGCGCGGCGGCTGATGCCGGTGTCCAGCAGGATCAGACCGTCGGGCGATTCGACGAGGGCGCCGTAGATGGGTGTGTTGATGGTGTGCGAGCCGCCGCCGGGGACCGACAGCGACTTCGGCACGTACTCCACACCAAAGGTCAGGGTGTACATCCGTTGTGCGGGCATGAGACTGCCGATCCTGACAGAGGGGGGCCGGGGCCGCCACCGGGGACGACATGCCACTTTCCTTTTACTGTCGGGCACATACGTCACACTGCGGGCATGGGGAGCCGCAACCGAGAAGCGGGCGGCCAAGCGTGGTGGCCACGGTCGCGCCGGTACAAGCGTGTCTGAGGCCAATCGGTGCCGCACCGTCTGGATCAAGGACTTGGGTTGCGTCACCACGTCGCTGGCAGCGCGTAGCCGTGGCGCCGACGAGGCGTTCACCCGGCTGTTTCCGATGGTCGTCGAGAGCCCGCTGGTCGCCTATGACCCGCTGGGTACAGGGGCCGGGTAGCGCTGCCGCTTGACGGCAACAGCCGGTCGTGAGCACACGAGGCCCGAAGTCATTGTTGGATAGCAAGATTCGTCAGAGGCTTGTTTGGTGTCGTAACTGGGGGCCGAGTCGTGATTTTTCGGGCAGCGAAGCGGGTCCGTTCGATGCGCTGGTGGCTTAGGATGCGTTGTAGCTGTTCAGGCAGCTGCGCATCGTGATGCTTCGTTATTGAGTCGGCAAACGGCGACAACTGCCGAGCCGGCGGGATTGTCCGCGCCCACGCGGTGGCGGTCGCATTCGAGACGACATCGACCCTGTGCGTGCACAATCCCGGCATCGGCGGCGTGCCCTGACGTGCGCGCTCCGCGGCGGCCAGTCGCGGGGGAGCGCGGTGTAGAAGATCGTCTGTAGGTGCCAGGAGGGCGAATGAACCTCGAAAAGGTCGTCTTCGGATTTTTTGTGCTGTTCGCCGCGACCCTGAACTTCGGTTTCTTCATCGGCGATATCGACGACCCCGCTCTGCACAACAGCTACGAGTTGTATGCGGCTGTTGTGGTCAACCTCATCGCGACCGTCCTGAAGTTCGGTGACCGCACGCAGATCGGGGCCGTGCACCTGGCCACCAGCCTGGTCGCTGATCTCCAACTGATTTCCGCGGCGCTGGTCTGGGGATACGCCTCCTACGTCGCCGTGGACGGCCTGACCCGGGAGGCGACCGCCAGCGTGGTCTCCCTGTCCGGAGGCGCACTGATGGCGAACATCGTGTCGGTGATCCTGCTGGTGGTCGAGACCGTATCGTTCCAGCGCCGTTAGGGACCGGCCGTGAGCAATCCGCTGCTGGTGTTCTGGTACCGACTGTTCGCCACGGAACCGGTGCGCCGTACTCCGCGCTGGCGGGTGCCGATGTCCACGTCCAGAAAGGCTTCGGCCACAATCTTTTTGGTGATGCGCCGCATGCGGGTGCCACTGATCGTCCTGATCGTGATCTTCGCACTCACCACCTTGGGCCTGACGTTGATACCCGGCCAGGATGCGCAGGGCCGCCCTGCGCGCATGGGCTTCTTCGACGCCTTCTACGTCATGAGCTACACCGCCTCGACGATCGGGTTCGGCGAGATCCCCTACGCGTTCACCTACAACCAGCGGATGTGGGTGACCATCTCGATCTACCTGACGGTGGTCGGCTGGGCGTACGCGATCGGGTCGCTGCTCGCGCTGGTGCAGGAACGCAGCTTCCGCCAGGCGCTGGCGCTGCAGCACTTCACCCGCAAGGTCCGGCGGCTCGGCGAGCCGTTCCTGCTGATCGCCGGCTACGGGCAGACCGGCGAGCTGCTGGCCCGCTCGCTGGACGCGCTGGGCCGCCGGTTCGTCGTGATCGACGCCGACCCCGGGCGCATCGACGACCTCTACCTCGACTCCTACCACGCCGACGTGCCCGGGCTCGTCGGCGACGCGGGCGACCCGGGCCTGCTCGCCGTCGCCGGCCTGGGTCACCCGTTCTGCGAGGGGGTCCTGGCGATCACCGACGACGACGAGGCCAACATGGCGGTCACCCAGGCCGCCGCGCTGCTGCGTCCCGACCTGCCGATGATCACCCGGACCGCTCTCCAGCCAGGTGAGCAGCTGGAACGACGCGGGCGCGCGCAGGGCGATGCGCAGGTTGTCGCCGAACCGGTCGAAGGGGTTCACGACGGTCGGGCTGCCGAACGCGCTCACGCGTTCGCGCATCGTCGGTGCGACCGTGCGCACGATCACCGGCAGGTCCGGCCGCAGGAGCGCCGCGGTCTGGGTGGCCGCGAGGTTCGCCTCGTCGTCGTTGGTGAGCGCGAGCAGGCCCTCGCAGTAGGGGTGGCCGAGACCCGCGGCGCCCAGCTGGCCGGGGTCGCGGGCGTCGGCGACCAGCCCGGGCACGTCGGCGTGGTAGGAGTCGAGGTAGAGGTCGTCGATGCGGCCGTTGTCC
>JBEVFK010000013.1:0-44022 GCA_040512325.1 Mycobacterium sp.
CCCGTAGATCGCTTACCGGGGAGGGTCGCCGCGCCAGCTGAAGCTGTTGACGTACTTGCCCATATCCAGCGCCAGCTGAAGGGAGGCGGCCGAGGGCTTTCCGGAACCGAAGTCCGGTCCGAAGGCGCGATACGGCCCCACCGCACCCGCGATCAGGGCCAGATCGTTCTTGACGGCGACCATCACGATGACGCGGACCCGGGTGGCGCTGCTCATGGCGCCCTGCGGCCACAGATCGGCGGCCAACCCGTAGCCGTGTTGGTAGCCGACCATCGCGTTCGGGATCTCGTAGGAGGTCTTGGTGTCCGGGAAGGTCTCCTTCACCAGGTCGACGGCGATCTCCTTCGGGCTGCGCCCGCCTGCCGGGCGGCTGAACAACTGCATCGTGCCGCCGTCACCGGCCTGGAACACCGCGGTGACCCCGTCGGCTTGTTTGGTGACCTTGTAGGCCGATCCTTCCACCGGGTAGGACACCGAGAACGCCCCGTCGGCCGAGGTGAAGCGGGGGTTGATCTCCACGGCACGGTTCATCGGCGGGCTGCCGCAATCTGGTGGGCAGACATACTTGGGCGCGGGCTTCGAGATCAGCCCGGACAGGCCGACCAGCCCACCGGCCACCACGACGATGGCGATTCCGAGCGCGAGCGCCACTGTGCGGAACGACGTCGCCGGTGGCCGGGCTGCCTCGAACGAGCCGGATTGTGTCGAGTAGCCCGGCAGCGCCCCTACGGTGGTCGTCGCCGCTTCTGGGTCGTCGGAAAGCCGGATCGGGCGTTCGTCACGCCGGACCTGGCGAGACTGGCGTGAGCACGCCTGCATGGCGGCCCCACAGTTCGCGCAGAACGGCGCATCGGGGACCACGTGATTGCACTCGACGCACAGAATGGGCTCGTCGCTGCGGATCTCGTCGTGTGCCTCATGCAGCAAGGCCAGATGCAGGCCGATCCGGAGCGCGAACAACGCAATCCCGGTCAACGTCAGATGCAGTGCCAGCTGCCACAACTGGGGAAGTCGTGCCACGTCCACCACACCCAACGAGGCGTAGACGGCGATCACCACAACCGCGATCAGGATGAGGATGGCCCGGACGAACCCACGGTTGTTGTGCGCCTTGGTCGGCGGTCGGGTGAACCACAGCGCGGTGCCGATGAGGCCGCCAACGGCTGCGGCGGTCAGCGGCATAGCGATTCCGCGGACCCCGGCTTCGACCAGCAGTCCGTCCATCGGACGGATGCGATTGATCATTCCGGTGGTGAACTGGGGTGTCAGCCGGGTCAGGGTGGCCGCCGCGGTGAACGTCAGGGCACCCAGGGCGCCAATGGCATAGCCGTCCAGGGCTTCCCGTTTGCCTTGCCACGACCAGCGGGTCACCAGCGCGGGGGCCAGCATGAGCAGCATGCTGCCCACCGGAACCCCGATCCCGTCGCGCAGGATCCGTGTGCCGGCGATGCCGGCGCCCAGCGGGACACCGTAGGCACGGGCAAGGACTGCCCCGGTCAACAGTGCCCACCCGACGCCCAGGATGACTCCCAGCATCGTCGTCAGCACCAACGAGCGGCGTGGGAGATCGTGAGAGACACCGGATTCGCGCAAGTACAGGGCGAACAACAGGGGAAGGCCGAGCGAGGCGACCGCGATGAGCGCGGCGGGCATACGCAGGAACGTGGCGGCGGCCAGGGCGGCCGCGACGAGCCCGAGGCCCATCAGGAACACCTTGCGTGCTCGCGGCGTCAGGTGCGGAAAGAGCGAACTGGTCAGGGCCGGGGAGAGCAGCCGCTGTCCGGGTGCGGCGCTGAAGGCACGCGCACGCAGCCAGTGTGGACCGTCTCCGGTGTGGTGTTCAGCCAGCGGCACGCCGCAGAGTCCGCAGTATTCGCCTGCGGGGACGTCGATCTGGCAGACCGGGCATTCCACCATGCCGGGGGCGCTCATCAGGCCTGTACCTTCTGGGCGATCTGGATGTTGTGAAGGAGATTGTCGGTATCCGGGGTGCCGAGTCCGGTGACCAGGTCGTAGCCAGGACCGGCAAAGTCGACGGCATTGCCGCCCAGCGTGACGTCGCGGAAGGCCGGTCGTGGGGCACCCTCGGCGATGCGGTACAGCAGCGGGTTGATATCACCGATCAGAGTTCCGTTGTGCTCCAGCAGATACTGGTTCATCACCGCAGTCAGACCCGCCCAGATGGGCGCTGACTGTGAGGTCCCGCCGCCGACGACAACCTGTCCGTTGAGAACGAACTTGACTCCGGTGAACGGGTCGGCCACCGCGGCGACGTCCGGTGTCATTCGCATACCGGTGTTGCGCTCGGGCGATACCGCGCCTGCGGCCACGCGCTGCCAGGGCGGCAGGTCGAACAGCGCCGAGACGCCACCGCCGGTGCCCTGGGACAGTGGCACATCGAACCAGGTCTGCTCGGACACCCATTGTCCGTCCGGGTCGGTGGACAAGGTGGTGCCGCCGACACTGGTCATCTCGGGCAGGGAGGCGATCGAATCGAGGCCGACGTCCTGTTCGCTGGGCGGTGCCGACCAGTCTTGTCCGCCGCGGCATTCCATGCCGGCGAGGTCACCGCTGGCGTTGTAGGCGGTGGTGCCGTGGGACTGGGCGGTGCGCAGCGCGGACCGAACCGGGGCCAAGTCGGCGGCGGTGATGAGTTGGTCGCAGCCCCAGCCGATCGAGAAACTCCATACTGCGCCCGGGAATTGGCGGTCGGTGTCCTCGAGCATCTGACCGATCTTGCGGTATCCGCCGCCGCCTTCGAAGGTAGGCCGGGCGTTCACCACGACCTTGCGGGCGTCAGGTGCAATGGCATGCGCCACTTGAAGATCCATCGGCAGTTCACCGCGCGGCTCACCGGGGGAACCACCGACGACCTCCGGGGTGAACTGCGGCAGCCCGAACGTGGTGGTGAATTGGTCCAGGTCGGATTGGTGGAATCCGTCGAAGGCGAAGATCACGATGGTGATTCCCTTGCCGGTGAATCCGTCGCGAGCCAGCTCGTCGGCGTTGTAGGTTTTCAGCAGCGCGTCGGGGCCCAGTCCCCGGTCGGGGACATCGAGTGGGATGTGGCCGGGTGTCGACATGTGATGCGGGATGTAACTGAGAATCCGGCCCATTTCCGACACTTCGGCACGCAGGTGCTCCGGCACCACCGGCTGATGGGGCGAGGCGTAGAAGTGTTGGCCTTTGCGGCCCTGGTAGTCACGCACAGAGACGGAGAACGCCCGTTCGACGGCATCGGGTGCCCCCTCGACGACCACCCAGTCGTCGCCGGGTCGCCACTGGACCGACAGCGAATGATCGCGGGCCCAGTCCATCAGTGCGGTCGGCTGGGACTCGTCGGTGAGGGTGGCGGTGAGTTCGATGCGTTCCTCACGGGCGGGCCCGAGATCGGTGGATGCGTCCAGCAGTGATGCGTAGGGGCCCTTGATGAGCTTGTCATCGGGCTGGTGCTCACCGACGGACAGATCAATGCCGACCACCGCTGCTCCGACAAGAAGCAGGGCGGTCAGGGAGCGAACAATCGCCGTTCTCATGATTTCGATATGAACTGAGGGCGGGTCCG
This sequence comes from Mycobacterium sp., assembly GCA_040512325.1. Lineage (GTDB taxonomy): Bacteria > Actinomycetota > Actinomycetes > Mycobacteriales > Mycobacteriaceae > Mycobacterium. The sequence continues at coordinate 3,566 of JBEVFK010000013.1, forward strand.
AACAGTGTCCGGACCCGCCCCGTTCATGAACTGTGTCGACTAGCTGCCGTCGGCGTCGGGGTGTTTCACCGTCGGCTGGGGCGCCACGACCGGGGGAGTGAAGGGGTCGTTCGGGGCGTTCGGGTTGGGGGCCTTCTCGGTCGGGCTCAGCGGCGCCTCTGAGGTGGTGGTGGTCGTGGTCGTGGTAGTCGACTCTTCGGGGGCCTCGCTCTCACTGCTGCAGGACGCGGTGAGGCCGACCATCACAATGATGACGCCACCGCCCACCCCTGCCGCGATGCGACGACCCAGACGATTCAGTGCCATGTACGGTCCTTTACTTGTTCTTTTATGTTCGATCTCCGGTCAGCGCGATCACCCGCAAACCCTGTGGGACAATTTTATCTTAAGAGCAGGATGGCGATCACGGGGTGTAACGCGGCGCCGGACTCACCGCATTCCCCCACCCGACCTCACCCAGCGGCGTTCCGACGCTTGTACGGACACAACCGCCTGCCCCAACTGACAGCGGCCGTGCCATCATCGCCGCGGGGCAACGACCTCGGTGAGACGGCCGCAAGCTCCTGCGTAGTGAGCACCGCCGGGCACCCTCTCAGCGAAAGACTGGCTCGTTCACGTTGCCGGACAGCGGCATTGCCGAGTACCCAGCTTCCTCGGCGACGGCTGTGCTTTCGGTCGGTCCTGGAGATTCGCCACGGGGCGTCACAACTCGCTGTCCACCACCCCGGTTCGCCCTGGTGTAGGCACGGACTAAGGGCGGGTCCGCATGTTTTACGGACCCGCCCTCAGTTCGTTGGACCGACTACGAGCTGCCGTCGGGGTGTTTCACCGTCGGCTGGGGCGCCACGACCGGGGGAGTGAAGGGGTCATTCGGGGCGTTCGGGTTGGGAGCCTTCTCGGTGGGGCTCACCGGCGCCTCTGAGGTGGTGGTGGTCGTGGTCGTGGTGGTCGACTCTTCGGGGGCCTCGCTCTCACTGCTGCAGGACGCGGTGAGGCCGACCATCACAATGATGACGCCACCGCCCACCCCTGCCGCGATGCGACGACCCAGACGATTCAGTGCCATGTGTTCGGTCCTTTGTTGTTCTCTACGTGGTATTTCCGGTCAGCGCGATGATGTGCAAACTTTGGTGAACAGGTCCCATCCTAAGAGCAGGATCGAGATCACGGAGTGTAACGCAGCGCCTGCGTAAATTCATTCCCTACTCCATCTTGCTCAGCGATGTTCTGACGCTGTAGGCACAAACAATTGCCCGCAAGCAATTGCCATCCGAGGATTCGGTGACCGTGCCCTGGATCAAAAAAGGATCGGTTGCGACAGCGGTCAGTGGTGGCGACGCCAAATCTGTTCTATGAGGGATGTATTCGGTTCACAGCTAGGCGGCAATGGCACGCGAGATGAATGGAGCTGCGCCGTGGGGATAATCCGAGTGAATCGTGTGACGTGGTGTCGTCGTATTCGGGACCGACGGCGATGGCGTCGAAGGGGGGAGGCTCCATTGTTTTGATGCTTCTGCAAGGTGGGCAGTCATACGTCGGTGTTTTGTTGGGGAAATCGGTGCCGTGGCGGTGTTTTTCGGCGCCGCAGACGTTGCAGCGCTGCCGTTCGACGGGGGCGTTGGTTACCCGGCACAGCCGGTTCGGACGGAGTAGTCAAAGGTCGTGACCGTCGGGTCCGGGCCGGCGCGAATCGCACTGACCGAGTGCGACGTCGACCACCTCGTCGAAACGCAGCCGGCGGTTCACGGTGCCGGTGAGCCGGGCCACGGCAACGCGCGGTAGTAGGCGCGCGGCCCACGTGACGACCCTGTACCGGAACTCACCCGGGTAGGACGCCGGGCGCCCCTTGGTGTAGTCGTCGAGCGTGCGCGCCGCGATCCGTTCGGGGGTGTCGGCACCAGCCTGCATGGTGGCGGTGATGCCGTCGAAGAAGCCGGTGTCGATCGGGCCGGGGTGTGAAGCCATGACGCGCACGCCGGTGCCACGCAGTTCCTCGGCCAGCGACTCGCTGAACGAGAGCACGAACGCCTTGCTGGCGGCGTAGGTCGCCTGGAAAGGCATGGGCAGGAAACCCGCCCCCGATGCGACGTTGATGATGCCGCCGGAGCCGCGGGCGACCAGTTCGCCGCCGATCGCGTGGGTGAGGGCGAGCAGCCCGTTGACGTTGAGTTCGATGGTGCGCAGTTGCGGCTCGAGCGGGCGTCGCAGGAATGGCCCCGCATCACCCGCGCCGGCGTTGTTGACCAGCAGATCGACGGTGAGGCCTCGGTCGCTGAGCTCGCGAAGGATCTGCTGCGGGCCGGCGGGAGCGATGAGGTCACCGACGATCACCTCAGGGGCCGGGCCGCCGGTCCGTTGTCGGATCTCCGTCGCGACTTCGCGGAGCTGGACCTCCGACCGGGCGACCAGGATCAGCTGCGCTCCTCGTCGGGACAGCTCCAGTGCGAGGGCCCGGCCCAGCCCCTTGGACGCCCCCGTGACGAGTGCGGTGACCCCGCGATAGTCGGCTTCCATCAGTTCCTCCAGTTGTTTCAAGTCTCGAAGTATCCGACCGTAACACGATGCTTCGATACTCGAATCATCAGTAGACTGTCGACATGGTTGCGCCTGAACTCCCAGCGGTGGTCGCGGCGATCCATCTCATCTGGATGCGCACCAACCACCTACTCGGGCAGACGCTGGCTGAACACGGCCTGACGACGGCGACGTTCCAGGCGTTGTGGGCGATCGACCCGGATGCGCCGCCGCCGTCGATGAAGGTGATGGCCGACCGTATCTACTGCAACGCCCCGAATCTGTCCTTCATCACCAATCAGCTGGTGGACCGCGGGTTCGTCGAGCGCTCCGTCGATCCCGACGACCGTCGCTCGCGCGTCCTGCTCCTGACCGACAAGGGCCGCCGGGCCCGGGATGCCGTCGTTCGCGCTGCGGTGGAGCGGACCCCGTTGGGGGTGCTCGGCGAAGACGAGCTGCGCCAGCTGCTGGTTCTGCTGAACCGCGCCATGCCGACCGGCTGACCCGGACTTCGCCTGACTTGATCAGCTAGGCTAACAATTCTCGTGTCGCCGTGACTGGGGGTTGATTGTGCTGAGCGAGACACATGCACCGGAACCTGTTGACTACGTTCATCATTGATGCGCCGACAAAAGACCGAGATCAAACCCCTCGACGGCGCCGCGCCACCGAACGGAATTGTGGTGCAGGACGTCGGAAATGGCAGCGCCGGAGTGCATTTCGATATCCACACCGACGACCTCGATGCGGAGGTGCAACGACTCGTGGGACTGGGTGCGACGGTGGTCGACGATTCCTGGGCCCGCCATCCCGGCCAGTGGGTGATCATGCGAGATCCGGCAGGCGTCGAGTTCTGCGTGGTGTACGCGCTCAACGAACTGCGCCCGCAGGAGACCCGCGACGACTTCGAACGCCGTGCCAAGTAGGTTGGCTGAGTTTGTTGGTCCTGTTGCTCCGCCGTGACTCTCGCGTCGACGCGAGGGTCTGATTCGCCAGACTGGTCTCAATACATGCAGAGGTCGCCCGCCAACACGATGCCGGGCCACATCATGGTGATCTGCCCGAAGGCGGCGAGACCTCCGCCCGCCGGCAACCATGAATCGAACTGCGCCGACAACATTTGTACGTATTGAGGGTGGAAGAAAGTCACGACCACACCGACCATGACGTAGCCCAGCCCCAGCCACAGTGCGGCTTCCAAGGCACCTCCGACCGTCACCTGGCGGGACAGCAGATCTCGCAGCAGTCTCACCGAGACCACCGCCCCGGTGTCTTACCTGCGTGCTGGCGCGCCGTGCTCATGTCATGCACACGTCGGCGATCAACAGCACCGGCCACGATGCGATCGATCCGAGGAATGACACTGCGAGGTCGAATCCCCGCAGGGCCGCCAGGTGGTCGGTGTGCGTCATGGACCAGATGGTGCCGATGGCCAGATACGGCGTGGCGAGTATCGCCACCAATCCGATCAACTCGGCGATGGTCATCTGATAGTTCAGGATCGTACGGACCTTCTCCAGCATGCACCCTCCCGTGGGAATGGCACGGATCCCCCGACCCGCTTGACCCACCGCCCATGTTAACGGGAATTCCGGCCGGATCGGGGGCGTTTCCTGAAACCAGGTGCGCTGCACCCGGTAGGAACACGAACAATACAACACGAAATCAGCTGGTGCGCATTGTGTTTGTCCAGCTGGGGATGCGGCGGCTCACCGCGATCTGACGTCAGGCCCATCCGCGGTCGCGGCCGCGTCGGACCTTCGATTTCCCGTTGTGCGCCTGGGGATCAAGAGCGTCGCGGCCATGATCACCAGAAGACTGAGGAGGATGACGTTGAGCACCGCGTCGCGGGTGCTGTACATATGCAGCATCGTCATGTGGAACCACCAGTGAAGTGCGTTGAAGGTCAACCACGCACCCGCGGCGATCCTCACTACAGCCTGGTTGTCGATACAACAGATCGCCGCCACACTGAGCACCAGCAGCGCCAGGAACATGGCCCCGACGTCTTTGCAGAAGTGCTCGTTGTACGGGCCGAGCTGCGGCAGCCAACTCAAACCCAGGCCAGGGAAACCGTCATACCAAGATCGGGGCGCGAAGTACGCCCATACACCCGTGATGGCGGCGACGACCGCCAAACCGGAAAGCAAGCCACGATTGAAGGTTCTTCTCATGCAGTCAAGACACCAACGCCCGGCGATATGTGACACCGGCTTCGTCTCAGTCAGTCATGAGACCGCATCGTCGTTGGTTCTCAGCGGAGGGAGCAACGCAGGAATGACGAGGTGGCGACGCACACGACCGTTCGACACTCGAAACAGGGAACTCAGTACGGCGACGGTGCCGCGCACGTCGTCGCGGGCGGTGAGATAGGTCCAGCGCTGGGCGTCGGGTAGCGCGAAGAACTGTTCGAAGAAACCCGGAACCTCAGCCGGAGGCATCCGCAGCAGCGCCTCCAAGCCGATCCGACGAATGCGATGGACCACCCGGGCGTCGAGCGGCCACACGGTCTCGCGGGCTGCGGCCAGCGCCGTGTCCGGGTCATCGGGCAAATGCGCGGCAAGTGCGGCCGCCACCCGCGGAGCGAGCCGCAGGGAGGTGGCCACACTGAACCCGGTCGCCGGGTGAATCAACGGCGCGGCCGCGCCGAACCCGAGGACGCCGGGCCCGCGGTGTCGCCGATGGTCCACTCGAAACGAAACCTTCTCAGAGGGCGCGTCGTTCGGGACTTGGACTCCATGATGGGCCAGTCGGGCGTGGAGCCGCCGGCGCAGCGTCGACAACGGCAGCCCCGGCCGGCGTGCCAGCGAGGTTTCCTCCATCAGCACCTGGCCACCGCCGAGCGGAATGGCATAGAGGAACGTCGGCCAGCCGTCCTCGCCGTGATCGGAACGCCAGTCCATGAACAGTGCGTCGCGGGACGCGGTCACCGGCGCGGCCGCTTCCTCGTCGACGACCAATCCGTACGCAGTCTGCTGGGCGGGCGTCCGTGAAGACGGGGTGGGGTCCAGGGGTCGCGCGCCGCCTCCGGCGTCGATGACCACCGAGGCTCGTAGGTGTGACCCGTCGGCCAAGGCCACCACACCGACCGCCGGCGACCCGACCGCTCGACCGGCATGGATCTGCACCCCGGTCAGCCGATCGGCGAGGTGTGCATGCAGGGCGGGCACGTCGAGAACGGCGTATTCCCAACCCAACTGGTGCTCCGACAGCGCGATCGCCCGGCCGGCGGCACGGGCCGCGACCACGGATGCCGGCAGATCGGCCGGCAGCTCCCGGCTCCACATCCCGTAGGTCGCCGTCCACGGCCGTTCCGGGGCCGGGTCCAGCAACCCGGTGGCCAGCCCGAGCCGCCCACACGCCGCCGCCAAGGCCATGCCTGCAGGCCCGCCCCCGACCACCAACACATCCATGCGTCCCATCGTGCCCTTTCGTCGCAACAACCCGCGGACGGGCCGAACCGAGTTGGAAGAATGGGTGGGCCGCGGGCGAGGTTTCCGGGTACTCCCCGCGCCGATTGTTCACATCGCGGGTATCGATTCACCTTATGATGGACCAATGTCGATCGAAGACAGCGAAGCGTCGAACAGCAAGAAGCCGCTGCTGGTGCTGGGGAAGATCACCGAGATCCTCGACGCATTCTCACTGTCGAAGCCGTCGATGACGTTGGGCGAACTTCAACAGGCCACCGGTCTTCCGACCTCGACGGTGCAGCGACTGGTCACCAACATGGCTGCTCAGGGGATGTTGGACCGCGTTGGCGATCAGATCCGGATCGGCACGCGGATGGCCTATTGGGCCGCCTCGGCAATGAAGGACCTCGACATCCTGTCGATCCTGAAGCCGGTGCTCACCCAGATGCGAGACACCACCGGTGAGACGGCATGTTTCTTCCGGATAGAGCAGCACTACCGGGTGTGTGTGGCGATCGCCGAGACGCATCACGCGCTGCGGCGGGATATGTATGTAGGCAAGATGATTCCGCTGCACGCGGGTTCAGCGGGCCGGGTTCTGCTGGCGTGGAATCCGGTGCTGGCCGAGCAGATCTTGACCGGACCGCTGGAACCATTGACCGACGGGACGGTCACCAGCGCAGAGGAGCTGCGGATTCTGATCGCGAAAGCCCGTACTGACGGATATGCCATCAGCGCCGGCGAGCGGGACGATTCGGCGTCGGGGCTGTCCGCGCCGGTGTTCGACGCCTCCGGCGATGTCGCCGGCGCGTTGATGATCAGCGGGCCCACCCTGCGGATGCCGCGACACAAGTGCGAAGAGTGGGTCGATCTGCTGGTCGGCTACGCCGAGCAGGTCACGCGAACGATCGGTGGTCGGATCGTCGCATGAGGGTGCCGAGGGTGGCGCCGGCCTGCTGCAGGGCTGCGGTATCGGACGCGATGAGGATGTCAGCGAATTCGTCGCCGCGGTAATCTCCGAGCGACCCGACAACGGCGAATACCGGGACCTCGCCGGCGCGGCGCAGGATCGCAGAGATGATCTTTCCCGCGGAGGTCTGCGAATCCAGTCGACCCTCGCCGACGATGATGGCCGAAGCATGTTGCGCCGCTTCGTCGAAGCCGCAGTGATCGAGGACAAAATCGGCGCCGGAGAGTATCTGTGCGCCGAATACCGACCACATGCCGCCGGCGAAGCCTCCTGCTGCACCGCTACCCGGGACGGGTCTCGGGTCGCGCGGGTACCGCTGGGCTTGTTGGTCGAGACGTTCGGTGAGCACCTCGACTGTGCGGGTGTCGGCTCCCTTTTGCGGGCCGAATACCCTTGCTGCATTTCCGAATCGGGTGACGACATCGGTGAGGATGGTCATTTTCGATGGAGTCAGACCGCCGGCCTGGATGGCGGCGATCGCGCCGCGGCCGCCATCGGTGGTCGCTGAACCTCCGGCGGCCACGATGACGTGAGTGGCGCCGCGACGCACGGCATCGACGATCAGCATCCCTGTGCCATAGGTGTTGGCCGTGACGGCGTCGCGCACACCGTCATGGAAGGTGGTGATGCCGCTGGCTTCGGCGATCTCGATCACTGCGGTGCCGTTGTCCGAGAGTCCATAGCGCCCGCGCAGGGGGCAGCCCCAGGGGTTGCGGCTGTTCGCGGCGACGATGGTGAGGTTCATCGGGTGGCGCAGGCAGTCGAGGGTGCCTTCGCCGCCATCGGCGACGGGCATGCGGATGGGTGCCGGGATACCCGCGGATTCAGCTCCGGCGCTGATGGTTCGGGCGACTTCCGCCGCGGAGAAGGTGCCTTTGAAACTGTCGGGGGCGACGAGGATCGTCATGTGTTCCAGGCTTCGGGGTTGACGGGATGCGGCGGCAGGTCGCCGTGGGCGATGGCGACGGCGTTGGTGGCGCACAACCGGGCCATCTCCGAGCGCACCGCGATGGTGGCGCTGCCGACGTGGGGGAGTAGCACAGTGTTGGGCAGCCCAGCCAGGCCCGGTGCCAGCACCGGTTCGGCTTCGTAGACGTCGAGTCCGGCGCCGGCGATTTCACCGGTTTCGAGTGCTCGCACCAGCGCGTGTTCGTCGATCACCGGCCCGCGGGCGGTGTTGATCAGGATGGCGGAGGGCTTCATCCGGGCCAGGACGTCGTCGTCGACGAGGTGGTGGGTCTGGTCGGTCAGTGGTACATGCAGGGACAGGAAGTCGCTGGCGTCGACGAGTTCGGGCCAACTGAGGTGACGGACTCGCCCGGCGAACTCAGCGAGTTCATCGTCGTCAACCGGGCGGTCACCTGGTGGGCGGGGGCAGAATGCCACCTGCATCCCGAACGCCAGGGCGCGCCGCGCGGTAGCCCGGGCGATCCGGCCGAACCCTGCCAGACCCAGGGTTTTGCCGGTGATGTCGTGGCCGAGCATCAGTTCGGGCTGCCACCCGGTGAACCGTCCGCTGCGCACCAACTGATCACCCTCCACGCAGCGGCGGGCGACAGCGAGGATCAGCAGCATCGCGATGTCGGCGGTGGCGTCGGTGAGTACACCGGGGGTGTTGCTTACCATGATCGATCTGGCTGTGGCGCTCGGGATGTCGATGTTGTTGACCCCGACGGCGTAGTTGCTGATTCCCATGATGTTGGCCTGGTCGAGCAACGGTCGGTCGAAGCGGTCACCGAGTTGGGCGACCACCACTTTGAACTCCCCGGACCGACAGGCGTCGGCCAGGGCGGCGTGGGTCAACGGCTCATCCGGAAGTTCCACACTGCCCGCTTCGCGCAGCAGGGTCATCCCCGGATCGGGCAGGGCGGTGGTGACCAGGAAGTCGGTGGCCATTCAGCTCGGTCCTCCGGTGATCACCCACGGGAACGCGTGGGCCTCGGAGCGGGCACCCTGGGCGGTCTTGGATCGGTTGGGTTCACCGAGTTCGGCGAGCATCTTGTCGGTGAGGCCCACCATCGCTTCGAGGATGTCCGGGGTGAACCACTGCGGCTGGGTGGCGAACAGCAGATCCTCGGTAGAGGTGTTGCCGCTGGCGCCGGGAGCGAACGGGCAGCCGCCCAATCCGCCGAGTGAGCCGTCGACCATGGTGGCGCCGGCGTTGATGGCGGCGAGAGTGTTGGCCACCCCCAAGCCCCAGGTGTCGTGACCGTGGAAGACCAACCGCCGCTGGGGAGTCCGCGTTCGTACTGCGTCGAACAGTCGCGTCACCTGGACCGGGACGGCTTGGCCCAGGGTGTCGCACAGCACCACATCGGCGGCGCCTTCGGTGCGTGGGTCGTCGGCGATGGCGATCACCCGATCGAGTGGGACCTCACCGTCGAAGGGGCAGGTGAAAGCCGTGGCGATGCACACCTCGATGGTGCCGCCGACCTCATGAGCAATGCGGACGGCCTCGGGGAAGGCGGCGAGGCTGGCTTCGGTGGTGCGGCCGATGTTGGCCTGGTTGTGGGCATCAGAGGCTGACAAGCAGTACTGGAACTTGCGGGCGCCGGCCGCAGCAGCTTTTTCGACATGGCGTGGGGTGGCCAGCCAGACCCAGCAGTGGTCCAGTTCGTCGGCAGTCAACTCGGTGATGACCTCGAGGGTGTTGGCCATCGGCGGCACCAGATCGCCGCGGGCCATGGAGCCGATCTCGAGTTCCGGCACTCCGAAGGCCAACAGTTGGCGGGCGATCTCGAGTTTGCGGTCGGTGGGCAGTAGCTTGCCGGTCAGCTGGAGGCCGTCACGCAGCGTGACGTCACGCAGGACAGCGTGCGGTTGGTAGGTGTAGCTCATCGATGTGCTCCTGAGGTTGCGTCGACACCGAGGAGTTCGGCGAGCACCTGGACGGTGTGTTCGCCGAGGTCGGGGCCGACGGTGCGGATGGGCAGGGAGGTGCCGCCGATGACGGGGACGATCCCGGTGAAACCGACGGTGGCAGGGTGGTCGCCGCCGGTGTCAACGGCGAAGTCCTGGATCATGTTTCGTGCGGCGTACTGCTCGTCGGCGCAGATGTCGGCGGCGGTGTAGATGGGTCCGGACGGCACTCCGGCTTCATCCAGCAAAGCCAATGCTTCATCGTGGTTGTATCGCATGGTCCACTGGCCGATCGCGGCGTCGAGTTCATCGCGGCGCAGCCACCGGCCGGCATTGGTCTGCAGATCGGGATCGGTCGCCAGGTCGGGCCTGCCGATGAGCTGCATGTAGCGGCCGTAGATGGCGTCGCCGTTGCCGGCGATGATGATGCTGGCGCCGTCGTTGCACGGATAGGCGTTGGTAGGGGCGATCCCTTCCATCCGTCCGCCGACGCGTTCCCGCTTCACCCCGTAGGCGAGGTAGTCCGGCACGAGCGATTCCATCACCGACAGGATCGACTCGTTGAGGGCCACATCGATGATGCGTTGCTCCAGCGGGACCGAGCCCTTGCGCTGATTACGATTGGACTCCCGCTGGAACAGCGACATCACCGTGCCGAAGGCGGCATGGATTCCGGCGATCGAGTCGCCGATGGATACCCCGACCCGCACCGGTGCGCGGTCGGGGTCGCCGACGAGTTCGCGCAGGCCACCGTAGGCTTCGGCCACCGCGGCGAAACCAGGCCGGGCGGACAGTGGTCCGGTCTGGCCGAATGCGGAGATGCGGGTGATCACCAGATCCGGATTCGCGGCGTTCAGCGCTTCCGGTCCCAGTCCCCACTTTTCGAGGGTGCCGGGCCGGAAGTTCTCCAGCAGCACATCACAGTGCCGGACGAGTTCGAGTACCAATTCGCGGCCGCGTTCGGTCTTGAGGTCTAGGACGATGGACTTCTTGTTGCGGTTGATGGTGCGGAAGAGCATCGAGGTGGTGCCGGCGTACAGACGCCAGTTGCGCAGCTCGTCTCCGGTCTCGGGGCGTTCGACCTTGATGACTTCGGCGCCGAAGTCGGCCAGCATGCGGCCGGCGGTGGGAGCGGCGATGTAGTTGCCGAGTTCGAGGACACGGACGCCCTCAAGTGGGCGGATTACGTTGTCGTTCATAGTGTTTCTCTCGTTCGCTTTCATCAGACCAGCGCGCTCATGGGCAGGATCAGCAGGATGGCGACTACGGAGGCCACCGACACCCCGACGGTGCAGGTCTTGAGTGTTCCCCGGGAGCTTTGGCCCAGCAGTGACTGCAGCAGCCAGAAGGTGTTGCTGGTGACGTGCACGGCGAACAGGGATCCGGAACCGGCGGCCAGGGCGAGCATCACCGGGTCGATGCCGAGAATCGGAACCACCGGTGCGAGGACGCCGGCTGCGGTGATCGCCGAGATGGTGACCGATCCGACTGCGATATGCAGGACGGCGGCGACTGCCCACACCATGAGCAGCGGGGCGGCGTGACTGGCGGTGAAGTACTGGCCCAGGATGTCGCCGAGCCCGGTGGCTTTGATGGTGGCCGCGAGCGAGCCGCCGACACCGGTCAGGATCAGGATCTGGCCGCTTTCCTTGAAACCGGTGGCAATCGCACGCTCGACGTGTTTCGCGCCAAAGGCGTACCGGCCGATCAGGCTGGTGCCGATCAGGCCCAGCAGCAGCGCGACGATCGGTTGCGACAGAAAGGTGATCACGGGGGTGTGGATCCCGGCGACGTCGAGGATCGCGCCGGTGGCGATCAACGCCAGCGAGCCCAGCAGCGGGCCGAGCAACACGATCAGCGGCGTGTGCGCACGAACCCGGGACGCTTTGGTCGCGATCGCCACGCCACCGGCAGCACTGCCGCCCGCCGGATCGGTGTCGCCGGCCTCGCCGTCGGCATCGGGGGTCGGGTCGGCACCCAGGAACGGCGATTCGTCCTTCTCCGGATCCCACCAGCCGCGATTGAACAGGAAGGACATGATTGCCACCGAGATGGCGACGGTGGGGATCACCAGCGCAACACCGAACAGCAGCATCTTGCCCAGCGGGACGCCGAGCAGGCCGGCCAGCGCCAGGGACGCCACACCGGGAACCATGAGCACGATGCCGCATTCCAGGCCGATGGCCATGGCGGTGGCCATCCGGGCGGTGCCGTTCTTGCCGATCTTCTTGGCCAGGTCCCGTGCCAGTGGCGCGGACATCACCAGCAGGACGTCGAGGAAGATCGACTGCAGAAACGTCGCAATGGTCAGCGACATGGCATACGGCATGCGTTTGGGGCCGAAGACGCGTAGCAGCGTCCCGACCAGGCGTTGGATGGCGCCCATCTCCTGGAGCATGGCGCCCATCAGGACGCCGAAGGCGATCAACAGGCCGACCTCGGCCATGATTTCGCCGAAGCCGCCGGTGACGGACTCGATGGTCTTCTCGATGCCCAGTTTGGTGGCAAGACCGAGGTAGAGAGATCCGAGGACGAGCGCGACCACGGGGTTGAACTTCAGTCGCACGATCATCACGACGACGGCCAGGATGGCCACCGTCGTGTGAATCACGATTGCGAGGTCTGACATGGGCTTTTCTCCGTTGGTTCGCACCAGAGGATGCGTTGTATGGCTCCCACCTCAGCTCCGGCGGGCTGTGACGCGAACCACGTCACGCTTACAGTATGAACATGAACCCACGATATAAGCAATACGTCGCGCATACCGTCGACCGGGTGCCCGGCGCAGCGCTGTCGTGGGGACACACGAAGTTGTGGGAGACACAAACCAGTACCGGCCACCGGCTGGCTGTCGGGCAGAGCCCTGGCCTAGTTGGACGACCGAGGACGCGTGGTCGATGGTGCGCTGCCGGGGATGCGCGGATGTAGCTGGATGGCTGCGAATTATCTTGGTGCCGGTAACGAAGCCAACCGATCTCATTCTCGCGCGCAGATCGGAAAGGTCTTGATAAAGAACACGATCCGAGGGGCGAGCCACTGCCCGCAGTGGGATAACCGGAGGCCTATGCCGACATCATCTCTACCACAGGCGATTTCCTTGCCTGGGCTACGCGCAGTATCCCGCGGCAGAAGGCGGTTACCATCATCGGAGACACCGCGGTCGCCTCGGACTTCCTCACGAACCTCAACCTGTTCTGAAGTACGGCGCCCCAGCACACCCAGAGGAATTGCCATGGGTGACAGCATCATCGAGGCCCGCATCACTCGTGCGCTCAGATCCGGACCGCCGCCAATCCGTGATGGCGCGCGAGACGTCGAGATGGATGACGACGGTAGCTGACCGTGCTCCGTGAGGGCAGCAACGGGTGGACGTGCATGCCCGGCGTCGAGACCGCATCGGCGGACATGTGCGCCGACGAGATGGGCATGCAATGGATGATGGACATCTGGGCCGCAAAGCCCAGCCCCACCAACACTTCTCCAGGCTTGATCTACATGCTCAACGGCGCCGTGCAACACAGCTACACCGACCCGTTCGATCGCCCCAGCCCACTGATCCCCATCGGGCCGCCCTGGATGCTCATCTGGCCGTTCACCGCAGAACACCCCGGCCCGTCCACCGTCATGCGGGACGCCGGCACCATGATCATGTTCGCCGGAACTCCCTACGCGCACCTCCATATCTGTGGAGACCCCTGGGACGGCAACGAATACCACCCCGATGTCGATGCCGTCTGGACCATGACCTACCGCCAATCACCGCAGCGGTAGCTGCTCCGCCACCACACGCATCTCGCCCGTTCGCCCCAGATCAAGACAACGCCCGTTGTAGCCTGAGCGCAGGGGCTTGGGGGGCACCACGCCGTGGCGTAGGCCTGGAGGTGGGCGTCGATGAACTGGGTGGGACGGTGGTGGCGACAGCCCGACCACTTCGACTGGCTCAGCGGCTATCTGCAGAACCGCGGCATGGGACGACCGATTCGGCGAATGCTCGCGGTGGTCGCCGCATCACTGGCCCTGGTACCGATCAATGCGGTGTGGGGACCGGCCGCCGTCGATGACCGTCTCGCGGTGATTGTCTCGGTGTTCGCCGCAGGAGCGGGACTGAGTTTGGCAGTGTTGTGGTTGAAACGGTGGCCGACGAGAACCGAGTCAATTGTGTTCGCCGGCATCGGAAGTACGACGATCGCCGCCGGATGTCTGTGGCAGGCGGAACCGTTGATCGGGCTGATGTCGTGCACTGCGCTCGCGGTGTCCGGGGGATACATCGCGTTCTTCCACACGGCGCGGTTCATGCTGCTCAACTTCCTCTTGGCGGTAGCGGTGGGTGCGTGGCAGACCGTGCGAGTGGCCGCAACGGGGGAATCGGTGTTCGCGCTCACCGGCTATTTCTTGGTGCTCGAACTGAATATCGGGGTGCCGTTCGCCATCCAAGTGGTGGTCCGCGCCCTCGGCACCGACCTGTTGCAGTCTGACCGTGACCCACTCACCGGGCTGCTCAATCGACGAGCGTTCACGCATGTGGTGGTCGGGCGCCTGGTTGCGCATTCTGGAAGGGCCTACCTGGCGTTGGCGCTACTCGATCTGGACCGGTTCAAGGCGATCAACGACCACTACGGCCATGCTCGTGGAGATACTGCCCTGATCGACGTCGCCCAGGCGTTGACGGCTGCGTCTTCCGAATCTGCCTTGTTATGCCGGATGGGTGGCGAGGAATTCTTGGTTGCCGATGTCGTCACGGCCGCGGATCCGACACAGTGGGCGCAGCGCCTCTGCAGAGCGGTCGAATCGACACCGTTTCGCATCACCGCCAGTGTCGGCACAGCCGCGGTGGCGCTGGGTGACATCAAACCTGACGAGGCCGGCGAGACACTGCATCGGCTGATCGCCGACGCAGATGCCGCCATGTATGCAGCCAAGAGGCGTGGCGGAAACCAGACTCAACACGCTGGGGCCAGAGCGCGGTGAGGCGAGACACCGTGACGGTGGTCAACGGTGGGTGTCTGGGTGCCAGCCGGTATGGCGATTGGCGCATTTCCGACCGGTGAGAGGGCCGCTGGCTGCGATGACCGGACACCGCCGGCGCGCGATTCTGGTTGTGCCCGGATCGACTCACCCAACCCGAAACGTCCCAGTTGCCATCTCTGAGAGGGGAAACCACCATGACCACGATCGACGTCAACGACCACAATGCGGTGCCGACCATCGACGGTGACGAAGGCGCGACCGTGCTGGGACCGGACAACCGGGCCATCGGAGCCCAGAACCCTGGTGCGCCATGGACCGACTCCGGCAGCATGCCGAACCTGAAGTATTCGTTCTCCGCCGCACACAACCGACTCCTCGACGGCGGATGGGCGCGTGAGGTGACAGCGCGCGAACTTCCGGTCGCAACGACGCTGGCCGGAGTGAACATGCGCCTGAAGGCCGGGGCCTACCGCGAACTGCACTGGCACCGAGAAGCCGAGTGGGCATTCATGCTGGCAGGCAGCGCTCGAATCGCGGCGATCGATCCGCAGGGCCGCAACTTCATCGACGACATCGGCTGCGGCGATCTGTGGAACTTCCGCTCCGGATTCCCGCATTCGATCCAGGCCCTGGAGGACTGCGAATTCCTGCTCGTCTTCGACGACGGAAACTTCTCGGAGAACGAGACCTTCCTGGTCACCGACTGGTTCTCCCATACCCCAAAGCATGTGCTGGCCAAGAACTTCGCCGTGCCGGAGTCATCGTTCGACAACATCCCGTCGGCCGGGGATATCGAGCACAGCCGCTACATCTTCCCCGGTGAGGTCCCGGGAGCCCTCGTCGACGACATCAACGAGGTGCAGTCACCCCACGGCATCGCCGAGCGCATGAGCCACCGCATGCTCGCCCAGGACCCCATCGAGGTTCCCGGCGGTAGCGTCCGCATCACCGACTCGAAGAACTTTCCGTCCGCCTCCACCATCGCCGCCGCCTGGGTCGAACTCCAACCCGGCGCCCTGCGCGAAATGCACTGGCACCCCAACAATGACGAATGGCAGTACTGGATCTCAGGCCACGCCCGGATGACGGTCTTCGGGTCCAGCGGCAAGGCGCGAACCTTTGACTACTATCCCGGTGACGTCGGCTATGTCCCCAAGTCCATGGGCCACTACTTCGAGGCCGTGGGCGACGAACCGGTGCAGATGCTCGAACTGTTCCGCAGTGACCACTTCGAGGATGTCTCCGCCAACCAATGGCTGGGGCTGACCCCGCAGTCGGTGGTGGGCGCCACGCTGAACCTCGACCGCAAGACCCTGGATGCCCTACGTACCGACAAACCCTTGATCATGCCTCCGCGCTGAGTGGTCGCAGGGAAGGTGGACTGTTCCGGAAGGCGTACACGATGAGTCTTGCCCGTCGTGGCAGTCTGTCCTGACGTCAGGCCTGCCCCGTGAACGGAGACCGCCATGCCCCGGACCAACCTTTCGATGTCCATCTCGGCGGACGGCTACGTCGCCGGTCCGGATCAGAGTGAGGACCACCCGCTCGGCGTCGGTGGGCAACTGCTGCACGGGTGGCACATCGGACCCGACAAAGACCACCCGGTCAACAAGCAGGTGGCCGAGGAGATGATGGCCGGTATGGGTGCGACCATCATGGGCCGCAACATGTTCGGACCGATCCGCGGTGGGTGGGGCGATTCGGGTTGGACGGGGTGGTGGGGTGACGAACCGCCATACCACTGCCCGGTCTTCGTCCTGACCCACCACTCGAGGAGTCCGATCCCACTCGGCGGCGGAACGACGTTCTACTTCGTCACCGACGGCATCGAATCCGCCTATGCGCAGGCGCGGGAAGTTGCAGGCAACCGGTCCATCAGTATCGCCGGCGGTGCCTCGTGCGCCCGTCAGGCGATCCGGGCCGGGATCGTCGACGAGATCGATCTGCAGGTCTCGCCGGTGATCCTCGGATTGGGGGAGCGGTTGTTCGACGGTTTCGACGCGGGCACTCCTGCACTCGAACTGGAGCGTGTGCTCGAAGCGCCCGGCGTGGCCCACCTGCGTTACCGCGTGGTGCGTTAGCCCGGTCGGTCGAGTGCAGGCGCGGGGCCGGTGTCGCCTTGTTTGGCACGGCTGATGAATTCGCCTGTCTTCGGCTTCATTTCGCTGGGTAGTGTGCATTGTGGCCGCCATGACATCTCATGAAGTCCTTGTGCTCTATCGCGCCGCAGCACGTTCCGGTATCCGGCTGTGGATCGACGGCGGATGGTGCGTGGATGCTCTGGTGGGCGAGCAGACCCGACAGCATGACGACCTGGACGTAGCGGTGAATCGCGACGATGTGACCCGGCTGGTAGCGGTGTTCAGCGAGGTGGGCTATCGACAGTGCGACTTGTCCACGAGCGAGTGGAATTTCGTGATGGCCAACGACAGGGGACAGCGGATCGATCTCCATGTCTTTCACTTCGATGCCGCCGGTCACCTCGATTACGGCGTCGCCTATCCAGCGCGGGCGCTGCGAGGCATCGGGGTGATCAACGGCGAACAAGTCGAATGCATCACGGCGGAGTCGATGTATCAGTTCAAAGCTGGTTACGAACCTGCCGCAAAGGATCGCTCGGACATCCGGCAACTCGAAAAGGTGCTCGCCAAGTCGCCACGCCGCCGATCCCGCATCTAACCGGGGCCGACACGACTGGAGTACGTCGTTGCCCGGTTCTGCGGGCAGCACCTACTGTTGCCCGAATGGAGCCCGAGGCGATCGACGCTGGGACCGGCGATGTCGAGCCACCTGCTGCCGGTCGAGACGATCCGGATCCGACTCCTGGCCTGGCTGGTTGGCTGAAAAGCACCAACGGCAACCCCAACATCGTCGGATACATCAGGCGTGCGCGCCGCGCGCTGCCCGGCGATCCCGATTTCGGGGATCCGCTGTCGATGGACGGCGAAGGTGGTCCGCGCGCAGCGGCCCGCGCCGCCGACCGGCTATTGGGTAATCGTGATGCCGCCACCCGCGAGGTGAGCCTGGCCGGCCTGCAGGTGTGGCAGGCGCTCACCGAACGGGTATCGCGGCGGCCGGCCAACCCCGAACTGACGATCGTGTTCACCGACCTGGTCGGTTTCTCCGATTGGTCGCTGCACGCCGGCGACGGCGTGACGTTGCGGCTGTTGCGGCGGGTCGCCGCAGTGGTCGAACCGCCGTTGTTGGACCGCGGCGGGCACATCGTCAAACGGATGGGTGACGGCATCATGGCGGTGTTCCGGGATCCGGTCGTAGCGGTCACCGCGGTGCTCGCGGCCCGTGATGCGGTCAAGACCGTCGACGTCGACGGCTACACCCCACGGATGCGGTTCGGCATGCACACCGGCCGTCCGCAGCGGATCGGCGCGGACTGGCTGGGTGTCGATGTCAACATCGCGGCCAGGGTGATGGAGCGCGCCACCCGCGGCGGCATCATGGTCTCCGGACCGACACTCGACCTGATCGAGCCGGCCGCCTTGAGCGCGCTGGGTGTCACCGCGAAGCGGGTCCGTCGCCAGATGTTCACCAGCAGACCCAGCGGAGTGCCCACCGACCTCGCGATGTATCAACTCAGATCCAAGCGGGACCCCGCAACCGAGGACGACGCCGACAGTTGAGGCCGGATCGGTGTGACCGAGGCTGGTTGTCCCGTGTTGGAGTGAGCTGGATCACCGCCCCGACCGTCGGTTCCGTCATCAGATCCGTTGTCCTGGAATTAATCTCACAGTCCGTAAGTTGATTTACTTAGAATTAACAAGGACGATTGGGAGATCCAGCGCGCCGGGGATCCCGGTCGCTGAATACCGAGCGTCATCAAGGTCCCGCTGATCCGGGATCCACCAAGGAGTCAGAACACCATGTCCATCACGCAGTACCGCGCCTCCGTCAAGCGTTCACGGGAAGTGCGACGCCTCTACGCGCGGATCAACAACCTTCCCGATTCAACCGTCCGCGAGGAACTGCTGGCCATTGCCCAGCGGCACGAATTCGGAGATCGCTGACGCGACTAGTTCGCTATCGACAGAGCCGGCACCCACGGGGTGGCCGGCTTTTTCGTGTCAGCGGAACTCCTCGGCGCTGGCCTCGATCCAGTCCGAGCGCCAGGACTCCGGCGGATCCTCGAGCAGTTCGCCCGGCATCAGCCACTCGTAGATCTCGGCATATGTGCGGGTGCGCTGGCCCTCGATGCGGCGGTTGAGCATCGCCGGCGTCAGTGCATCGAAGCCGTCCAGCCCCATCGAGGCCACGATCTGAGCGGCGCTGGCCACAGTGGCGCGCTGGAAGTTGTAGGTCCGCTCGGCCTTGTCAGGCACATGGAGCGCACGGGCGCGGGCCGGATCCTGGGTGGCCACCCCGGTGGGGCAGTGATTGGTATTGCACTTGAGGGCCTGGATGCAGCCGACGGCGAACATCATCGCCCGCGCCGACAGGGTGAAATCAGCTCCCTGGATGATGCGGCTGACGATATCGACGCCGCTGGCCACCTTGCCCGACGCGCCGATGCGGACCTGCGTCCGCACCCCGGCGCCGGTCAGACTGTTGTGCACCAGCATCAGACCCTCGGTCAACGGCATCCCGACGTGATCCTCGAATTCCTGGGGAGCCGCACCGGTACCGCCCTCGGACCCGTCGACGATCACGAAATCCGGAGTGATGCCGCTGGCCAGCATCGCCTTGCAGATCGACAGGAACTCGGTGCGTGCGCCGACGCACAACTTGAATCCGACCGGCTTGCCGCCCGAGAGTCGGCGCAGGGTGGCGATGAACTCCATCAGCTCCATGGGGGTGCGGAACGCGGTGTGTGCGGGCGGCGATATCACCGTCTGGCCCTGCGGCACACCGCGGGTGGCCGCGATCTCCGCGCTGACCTTCGGTCCGGGCAGCACACCGCCGAGCCCGGGCTTGGCCCCTTGTGACAGCTTGATCGAGATTGCTTTGACGGCAGATATTTTCGCTTTCTCGGCGAACAACGCCGGATCAAAATCTCCGGCCGCATCACGACAGCCGAAGTACCCGGAGCCGATCTCCCAGATCAGGTCACCCCCGGGCCTGAGGTGGTACGGGCTGATGCCGCCCTCGCCGGTGTCGTGGGCGAAGCCGCCGCGCGCCGCGCCACCGTTGAGCGCTTCGATCGCGTTGGCGGACAACGCGCCGAAGCTCATCGCCGAGACATTGAGTAACGCGATGTCGTAGGGCTGCGTGCAGTCCGGCCCGCCCAGGCGCACCCGGGGTGTGATGTCGGCGGCGAACTTGGCGCGCAGGGAGTGCCGGAGGAATTCGTAACCGAGGGCGTTGACATCACGCTCGGTGCCGAACGGTTCATCACCCTTGGTGCCTTTCGCCCGTTCGTAGACCATGTCGCGGGTCTCCCGGTCGAACGGCGTCGCCTCGGTATTGGACTCCACGAAGTACTGGCGGATCTCGGGACGGATGGCTTCCATCAGGAACCGGACGTGTCCGAGGATCGGGTAGCTGCGCAGGATCGTGTGCCGGGTCTGGAGCAGATCCCAGGTGCCGAGCGCGGCCAGGCCGGCGAGCAGCACCGCGAGCACCCACCACCACAGGCTGATCGTCGAAGCCGGCAGCACTGCCGCAGCCGCCAGCACCCAGACGGCGGCGACGATGACAGGCCTGAGCACGGCGCGAGGGTATCGCGTGCGCATCACCTATGATCGGCACTTGCGTTTATGCCCGGACGTGCACGAAAACTGACACTCGAGGAGTTGCGCCGCGTGGGTGACGAGCCCCAGCTGGTCCCAGACCTGCCCCAGGTCCCTGATCTAGCGGAAGAGGCGCTGACGAACGCTGTCAGCGCCGCCGGCCGTGCCTTCGACCTGGCCGCCGATCTGGACGCACTGGCCCGTGCCAAGACCGAGTATCTCGGTGACAAATCGGCGCTGGCGCTGGCGCGTCAAGCATTGGGGACGCTCCCCAAAACCGAGCGTTCGGATGCAGGCAAGCGGGTCAACGTGGCGCGCACCGCCGCGCAGCAGCTCTTCGACCACCGGCTCACCGCGTTGCGCTCCGAGCGGGACGCGGCCGTCCTGGTGGCCGAAAGCATCGACGTCACGTTGCCCTCCACCCGGCAGCCCACGGGCGCGCGGCACCCGATCACGATCCTCGCCGAGCACGTCGCCGACACCTTTGTGGCCATGGGCTGGGAGCTGGCCGAAGGTCCCGAGGTGGAAACCGAGCAGTTCAACTTCGACGCGTTGAACTTCCCGATCGACCATCCCGCGCGCAGTGAGCAGGACACGTTCTACGTCGCACCGGAAGGCTCGCGGCAGCTGCTGCGTACCCACACCTCACCGGTGCAGGTCCGCGCGCTGCTGGAACGCGAGTTGCCGGTCTACATCATCTCGATCGGCCGCACCTTCCGCACCGACGAGCTCGACTCGACTCACACCCCTGTTTTCCATCAGGTGGAAGGCCTCGCCGTGGACCGCGGACTGACCATGGCCAACCTCAAAGGCACGCTGGACGCGTTCGCGCGTTCGGAATTCGGACCCGAGGCGCGTACCCGGATCCGCCCGCACTTCTTCCCGTTCACCGAGACGTCGGCCGAAGTCGACGTCTGGTTCGCCAACACGAAGGGCGGCGCCGGCTGGGTCGAGTGGGGTGGCTGCGGCATGGTCAATCCGAATGTATTGCGGGCGGCGGGGATCAATCCCGAGGTGTACAGCGGTTTCGCATTCGGCATGGGCTTGGAGCGCACTTTGCAGTTCCGCAACGGAATTCCTGACATGCGCGACATGGTCGAAGGCGACGTGCGCTTCTCGCTGCCGTTCGGGGTGGGCGCCTGATGCGCGTTCCCTACAGCTGGCTACGCGAAGTCGTCGCCGCCGGTGCACCCGGCTGGGACGTCTCGGCCGAAGAGCTGGAGCAGGCCTTCATCCGGATCGGCCACGAAGTCGAAGACGTGATCACCCTCGGTCCGGTCACCGGACCGTTGACCGTCGGCCGCGTCGCCGAGATCGAGGAGCTCACCGAGTTCAAGAAGCCCATCCGGGCGTGCAAGGTCGACGTCGGCGAGCCCGAGCCCCGGGACATCGTCTGCGGCGCCAGGAATTTCGCCGTCGGCGACACCGTGGTGGTGGCGCTGCCCGGTGTCACTCTGCCCGGCGATTTCCACATCGCGCAGCGCAAGACCTACGGTCGGGTGTCCGACGGGATGATCTGCTCTGCCGCCGAATTGGGTTTGGGCGCAGATCATTCCGGAATCATGGTGCTGCCCCCCGGCACCGCCGAGCCGGGAGCCTCCGCGCTGGACATCCTCGGCCTCGACGATGTGGTCTTCGATCTGCAGGTCACTCCGGACCGCGGTTACGCGCTGTCGGTGCGCGGTATCGCCCGCGAGATCGCCTGCGCCTACGACCTCGACTTCGTCGATCCCGCTGACGTGCCGCCCCTGCCGGCCGAGGGCGAGGCGTGGCCGCTGACCATCCAGCCCGGCACCGGCGTCAGCCGGTTCGCGCTGCGCCCGGTCACCGGGATCGACCAACACGCGCTGTCGCCGTGGTGGATGCGGCGGCGCCTGCTGCTGTCGGGCATCCGGCCGATCTCTCCGGCGGTCGACGTCACCAACTACGTGATGCTCGAACTCGGACACCCGATGCACGCCCATGACCGCACCCGCATCCGTGGCGGCTTCGACGTCCGGTTCGCCCGGCCGGGGGAGACCGTGATGACCCTCGACGACATCGACCGCAAACTCGATCCGGGTGACGTGCTCATCGTCGACGACGTTGCGACGGCGGCCATCGGCGGCATCATGGGCGCAGGCACCACCGAGATCAACGACGAGTCCACCGACATCCTCCTCGAAGCCGCGGTCTGGGATCCCGCCACGGTGTCGCGCACCCAGCGGCGGCTGCACCTGGTCAGCGAGGCCGGCCGCCGCTACGAGCGTTCGGTCGATCCGGCGATCTCGGTGGCGGCAATCGACCGGTGCTCCCGACTGCTCGCCGAGATCGCGGGCGGCACAATCGAACCCACGCTCACCGACTGGCGCGGAGACCCGCCGCGCGACGACTGGTCGCCGGCCTCCGTTCGGATGGCCCGCGACCTGCCCGACCGGACGGCGGGAGTGGAGTACCCCGAGGGTGCGACGGTGGCCAGGCTGACCCAGATCGGCGCCACGGTGTCCGAGGACGAACGCGCCGTGCTGACGGTGACACCGCCGAGCTGGCGTCCTGACCTGATGCAGGCCGCGGACCTCGTCGAGGAAGTGCTGCGCTTGCAGGGCCTCGACGCCATCCCGTCCGTGCTGCCGACCGCTCCCGCCGGCCGCGGTCTGACACCCGGTCAGAAGCGCCGGCGCGCGGTGGGCAAGTCGCTGGCGCTGTCGGGCTATGTCGAGATCCTGCCCACGCCTTTCCTGCCGGCCGGGGTGTTCGACACCTGGGGTCTGGCTGCTGATGACCCGAGGCGGTCGACGGCATCGGTGCTCAACCCGCTGGAGGCCGACCGTCCGCACCTGGCCACCACCCTGTTGCCGGGACTGCTGGAAGCGTTGTCCCGCAACGTGTCTCGCGGCGCCGTTGATACTGCGCTGTTCGCCATCGCGCAGGTGGTGCACCCCACCGAGCAGACGCGTGCCGTCGAGCGGATTCCCACCGACCGCCGGCCCACCGATGACGAGATCACCGCGCTGGACGCGTCGTTGCCGTTGCAGCCGCAGCATGTCGGCGTGGTGCTGTCCGGTCTGCGGGAACCACGAGGTCCGTGGGGCCCCGGGCGTCGCGCCGAAGCCGCGGACGCCTTCGAGGCGGTGCGGGTGATCGCCCGCGCCTGCGGCGTCGACGTCACCCTGCAGGCGGCCCAGCGGCTCCCATGGCATCCCGGCCGCTGCGCGGAAGTCCTGGTCGGCGGCGTCACTGTCGGATACGCCGGGCAGTTGCACCCCGCGGTGATCGAGCGGGCGGGTCTGCCCAAGGGCCTGTGCGCGGTGGAGATCGATCTGACCGCGGTGCCTATCACTGAGTCGCTGCCCGCGCCCCGCGTCTCGCCGTTCCCGGCGGTTTTCCAGGACGTCAGCCTTGTCGTTGATGTCGATGTCGCCGCGCAAGCGGTCATCGACGCCGTGCGCGACGGTGCCGGTGAGCTGTTGGAGAACGTGCAACTGTTCGACGTCTACAGCGGGCCGCAGGTCGGGGAGCACCGTAAGTCCCTGACCCTGGCGTTGCGGTTCCGGGCCGCCGATCGGACGTTGACCGAGGCCGAGGCCAGTGCTGCGCGCGACGCCGCGGTGGCCGCGGCGGGTCGCGTGGGCGCGGTCATGCGGGCCTAATTTTCGCCGAGCAGAACACTCGGAGTTAATGTGTTTGCAACGCGATGCATAACCATGCAAAGATGCCTGCATGCCCAAAACAGTGGCGTTGGCGGGCGCCAGCGGATATGCCGGTGGAGAAATCCTGCGACTGCTCCTCGGACACCCGGCCCTGCATGACGGACGCCTGTCCCTCGGGGCGCTGACCGCCGCCGCGAGCGCCGGCACCACCCTCGGCGAGCATCATCCGCACTTGCTGCCCCTGGCAGACCGGGTGCTACAGCCCACCGACCTCGACGTCCTGGCGGGCCACGACATCGTGTTCCTGGCCCTGCCGCACGGGCACTCCGGGGCGCTGGCCGAGCAACTCGGCCCCGACACCCTGGTCATCGACTGCGGGGCAGACTTCCGGCTCACCGATGCCGGAGCCTGGGAGCGCTTCTACGGCTCCGCCCACGCAGGCAGCTGGCCGTACGGCCTGCCGGAACTGCCCGGTGGCCGCGACGCCCTGCGCAGCGCCACCCGGATCGCAGTGCCGGGCTGTTACCCGACCGCCGCACTGCTCGCCCTGTTGCCCGCCGTCGCGGAGGGTCTCGTCGACCCCGCCGTCACCGTCGTCGCGGTCAGCGGCACCTCCGGCGCGGGCCGGGCTGCCAAAGTGGACCTGCTCGGTTCGGAGGTGATGGGCTCGGCCCGCGCCTACAGCATCGGAGGTGTGCACCGGCACACCCCGGAGATCGCGCAGGGCCTGCGGGCCGTCACCGACAAGCCCGTCACCGTGTCGTTCACCCCGGTGCTGATCCCCACCTCGCGCGGCATCCTGGCCACCTGCACCGCCCGCACCGAGGCGCCCTTGTCGCAGTTACGCGCTGCCTACGAAAAGGCCTATCACGCCGAACCTTTCGTGCACCTGCTGCCGGAAGGACAGCTGCCGCGCACCGGCTCGGTGGTCGGCAGCAATGCCGCGCAGCTGCAGGTGGCCGTCGACGAAGACGCCAGTACCTTCATCGCGGTGTGCGCCATCGACAACCTGGTCAAAGGCACCGGCGGTGCTGCCCTGCAATCGATGAACCTGGCCCTGGGCTGGACGGAAACCGAAGGACTCTCGATCGTAGGAGTGGCGCCATGACCGACATTGCTGATGCGACGCGGGTCGTACGGACGCAGGGCGTGACCGCGCCTGCAGGCTTCCGGGCCACCGGAATCCGGGCCGGGATCAAGGCCTCCGGCAACCTGGATCTCGCGCTGGTGTTCAACGAGGGGCCCGACTACGGCGCCGCCGCGGTGTTCACCCGCAACCAGGTCAAGGCCGCACCGGTGCTGTGGAGCCAGCAGGTGCTGACCACCGGCCGGCTCCGCGCGGTGATCTTGAACTCCGGCGGCGCCAACGCCTGCACCGGACCCGCCGGTTTCCAGGACACCCACACCACCGCTGAGGCCGTGGCCTCGGCACTGTCGGCCTGGGGCACCGACACCGGCGCCATCGAGGTCGCGGTCTGCTCCACCGGCTTGATCGGGGACCGGTTGCCCATGGCCAAGGTGCTCGCCGGTGTGCAGGAGATCGTGCAGGAGATGGCCGGCGGGCTGACCGGGGGCGAGGAAGCGGCGCGCGCCATCATGACCACCGACACCGTGCCCAAGCAGGTGGCGCTGCATCACGCGGGCAACTGGACCGTCGGCGGGATGGCCAAGGGCGCCGGCATGTTGGCGCCGTCACTGGCCACCATGCTGTGTGTGATCACCACCGACGCCGTGGTGGACGCCGCGGCGCTGGACGCCGCGCTCAGGAACGCCGCCGCCAAGACCTTCGACCGCCTCGACGTCGACGGCAGCTGCTCCACCAACGACACCGTGCTGCTGCTGGCCTCCGGTGCCAGCGAGATCGCGCCGTCCCAGGCCGAGCTCGACGAGGCGGTGCTGCGGGTCTGTGACGACCTGTGCGCTCAGTTGCAGGCCGACGCCGAAGGTGTGACCAAGCGGATCACCGTCACCGTCAGCGGCGCAGCCAGCGAGGATGACGCGCTGGTCGCCGCGCGGGTGATCGCCCGCGACAGCCTGGTCAAGACCGCGCTGTTCGGTTCCGACGCCAACTGGGGCCGGGTGCTGGCTGCCGTCGGGATGGCGCCCGTCACGCTGGATCCGAACCGGATCTCGGTGTCGTTCAACGGCTTCGATGTCTGCGTCGACGGAGTGGGCGCCCCGGGAGCGCGCGAGGTCGATCTCAGCGGCACCGAGATCACCGTCCTCGTCGACCTCGGAGTCGGCGACAGTGCCGCCTCGATCCGCACCACCGACCTGTCCCACGCCTACGTCGAAGAGAACTCGGCGTACAGCTCATGACAGCCACGATCGTCACCAAAGCGCACACCCTGGCCGAAGCCTTGCCGTGGCTCAAGCAGCTGCACGGCAAGATCGTCGTCGTCAAGTACGGCGGCAACGCGATGACCGACGACAGCCTCAAGCGGGCGTTCGCCGAGGACATGGTGTTCCTGCGCAACTGCGGCATCCACCCCGTCGTCGTGCACGGAGGCGGACCGCAGATCTCGGCCATGCTCAAACGGCTCGGCATCGCAGGCGATTTCAAGGGCGGCTTCCGGGTCACCACCCCCGAAGTGCTCGACGTCGCGCGGATGGTGCTCTTCGGCCAGGTCGGTCGCGAGCTCGTCGGACTGATCAATGCCCATGGTCCCTACGCCGTCGGTGTCACCGGTGAGGACGCCCAGCTGTTCACCGCGGTGCGACGCCGGGTGAGTGTCGACGGGGTGGACACCGACATCGGTCTGGTGGGCGATGTGGACCACGTCAACGCCGACTCGATACTGGATCTCATCGGTGCCGGCCGGATCCCGGTGGTGTCCACCATCGCCCCCGATGTCGTGGGCATCGTGCACAACATCAATGCCGACACCGCCGCCGCGGCACTGGCCGAGGCGTTGGGTGCCGAAAAGCTGCTGATGCTCACCGATGTCGAAGGGCTCTACACCGACTGGCCGGACCGTACCTCGCTGGTCAGCGAAATCGACACCGACAAGCTCACCACGCTGCTGCCGTCCCTGGAATCGGGGATGGTGCCCAAGATCGAGGCCTGCCTGCGTGCCGTCAACGGCGGGGTGCCCAGTGCCCACGTGATCGATGGCCGAGTGGCGCACTGTGTGCTGGCCGAACTGTTCACCGACGAGGGCGCGGGTACAAAGGTGGTCCCATCATGACGGAAACTCAAGTGCTGCAAGGCCGTTGGTCGGCAGTGATGATGAACAACTACGGCACCCCGGCCATGGGGCTGGCCAGCGGCGACGGCGCTGTGGTCACCGACCCGGACGGTAAGAGCTACCTCGACCTGCTCGGCGGCATCGCGGTGAACCTGCTGGGCCACCGGCACCCGGCGATTCTCGAGGCCGTCACCACCCAGCTCAACACGCTGGGGCACGTCTCCAACTTCTACGCCACCGAACCCGGTATTGCGCTGGCCGAACAATTGGTAGCGCATCTCGGTGCTCCGGCCAAGGTGTTCTTCTGCAACTCCGGGACCGAGGCCAACGAGGTCGCCCTCAAGATCACCCGGCTCACCGGGCGCACCAAACTCGTTGCCGCAGAAGGCGGATTCCACGGCCGCACCATGGGCTCGCTGGCCCTCACCGGCCAGCCGGCCAAACGCGCACCGTTCGAGCCGCTGCCCGGGGACGTCACATTTGTGCCCTACGGCGACATCGAGGCCTTGACGAACGCCGTCACCGACGACACCGCCGCAGTGTTCCTGGAGCCGATCATGGGGGAGGGCGGCGTCGTCGTCCCGCCTGCCGGCTACCTGGCCGCGGCCAGAACGATCACCACGGCCCACGGCGCGCTGCTGGTGCTCGACGAGGTGCAGACCGGCGTCGGGCGCACCGGCGCCTTCTTCGCCCATCAGCACGACGGCATCACCCCTGACGTGGTGACCCTGGCCAAGGGACTGGGCGGCGGCCTGCCCATCGGCGCGTGCCTGGCCATCGGTGCCACCGCGGAGCTGCTGACGCCCGGCCTGCACGGCAGCACGTTCGGCGGCAACCCGGTGTGCACCGCGGCGGCGCTGGCGGTGCTCACCACACTGGCCGCCGACGATCTGATCGCCCGCGCCGGCGCGCTGGGCAAGACCCTCAGCACCGGCATCGAAGCACTGAATCACCCTCTGGTGACACATGTCCGGGGCAAGGGCCTGCTGCTCGGCATCGTGCTGGCCGCCGACAAGGCCAAGGCCGTCGAAGTAGCCGCCCGTGATGCCGGATTCCTGGTCAACGCCCCCGGTGCCGACGTGGTGCGCCTTGCGCCACCGCTGATCCTCACCGATGAGCAGGTCGAACAATTTCTCGCCGCGCTGCCCGGCGTGCTGGACACCGCTATGGCTGGAGAATGAGCATCAGGCATTTCCTGCGTGACGACGACTTGACCCCCGACGAGCAGGCCGAAGTACTGGCGCTGGCGGCCGACGTCAAGAAGAACCCGTTGAGCCTGCGTCCCCTGGAGGGCCCCAAAGGGGTGGCGGTCATCTTCGAGAAGACGTCCACCCGCACCCGGTTCTCCTTCGAGATGGGCATCGCCCAACTCGGCGGCCACGCCATCGTGGTCGACGGCCGCAGCACCCAACTCGGCCGCGAAGAGACCCTGGAGGACACCGGAAAGGTGTTGTCCCGCTATGTCGACGCCATCGTGTGGCGCACCTTCGCCCAGGAGCGGTTGATGGCGATGGCGTCGGGGTCGACGGTGCCGATCGTCAACGCCCTCTCCGATGAGTTCCACCCGTGCCAGGTGCTGGCAGATCTGCAGACGCTCGTCGAACGCAAGGGCGCGCTCAAGGGCCTGCGGATGGCCTATTTCGGTGACGGTGCCAACAACATGGCGCACTCGCTGATGCTCGGCGGGGTCACCGCGGGCATCGACGTCACCATCGCCGCGCCCAAGGGGTTCGAACCGCACCCGATGTTCACCGCCGCCGCACGGGAGCGGGCCAAGCTGACCGGTGCCACCGTCACCGTGACCTCCGATCCGCAGGCGGCCGCCGCGGGCGCCGACGTGCTGGTCACCGACACCTGGACCTCGATGGGGCAGGAGAACGACGGCCTCGACCGGGTGCGCCCGTTCCGGCCGTTCCAGCTCAATTCGGCGTTGATCGGCGTGGCTGACTCCGAAGCCGTTGTGCTGCACTGCCTTCCGGCCCATCGCGGTCACGAGATCACCGATGAGGTGCTCGACGGCCCGCAGAGCGCGGTATGGGACGAGGCGGAGAACCGGCTGCACGCCCAGAAGGCGCTGCTGATCTGGCTGCTGGAGCGGGCGCGATGACCAGCACGACCACCACCAGGGCGGGCCGGCAGGCGCGCATCGTGGCGTTGCTGTCGTCGCAGTCGGTGCGCAGCCAAAGTGAGCTGGCCGCGCTGCTGGCCGCCGAGGGTATCGACGTCACCCAGGCCACCTTGTCGCGGGATCTGGAAGAACTGGGTGCGGTGAAACTGCGCGGCGCCGACGGCGGCGTCGGCGCCTACATGGTGCCCGAGGACGGCAACCCGGTGCGCGGGGTCTCCGGCGGCACCGAACGCGTCTCGCGCCTGCTCAGCGACCTGTTGGTGTCCACCGACGCCAGCGCCAACCTCGCGGTGCTCCGCACCCCGCCCGGTGCCGCCCACTACCTGGCCAGTGCCATCGACCGGGCATCCCTGCCCTACGTGGTGGGCACCATCGCCGGTGATGACACCATCTTCGTGATAGCTCGCGAACCGATGACCGGCGCCGAACTGGCCGCCACCTTCGAAAACCTTCAGTAGTTTCAGAACACATAAGGGAGATCTGCACATGTCCGATCGCGTCATCTTGGCGTATTCCGGCGGCCTGGACACCTCGGTGGCCATCAGCTGGATCGGCAAGGAGACCGGCCGTGAGGTCGTCGCCGTGGCCATCGATCTCGGTCAGGGTGGTGAGGACATGGAGGTGGTGCGGCAGCGCGCCATCGACTGTGGCGCCGTCGAAGCCGTGGTGGTCGACGCCCGCGACGAGTTCGCCGACGAATACTGCCTGCCCACCATCCAGTCCAATGCGCTCTACATGGACCGCTACCCGCTGGTGTCGGCCATCAGCAGGCCCCTGATCGTCAAGCATCCGGTGGCGGCGGCCCGCGAATACGGCGGCGGAACCGTCGCGCACGGTTGCACCGGCAAGGGCAACGACCAGGTGCGCTTCGAGGTGGGCTTCGCCTCGCTGGCCCCGGACCTGCAGGTGCTGGCGCCGGTGCGCGACTACGCGTGGACGCGGGAGAAGGCCATCGCGTTCGCCGAAGAGAACGCCATCCCGATCAACGTCAGCAAGCGCTCGCCGTTCTCCATCGACCAGAACGTGTGGGGCCGTGCGGTGGAAACCGGCTTCCTGGAACATCTCTGGAACGCTCCCACCAAAGACGTCTACGACTACACCGAAGACCCGACGATCAACTGGAGTAGCCCCGACGAGGTAATCGTCGGCTTCGAGAAGGGGGTGCCGGTCTCGATCGACGGCAGGCCGGTCACGGTGCTCGAGGCCATCGTCGAACTCAACCGGCGGGCAGGCGCGCAGGGCGTGGGCCGCCTCGACGTGGTCGAAGACCGGCTGGTCGGCATCAAGAGCCGCGAGATCTACGAGGCGCCCGGTGCGATGGTGTTGATCACCGCGCACACCGAACTCGAGCACGTCACCCTCGAACGCGAGCTGGGCCGCTACAAGCGCGGCACCGACCAGAAGTGGGGCGAGCTGGTCTACGACGGCCTGTGGTACTCGCCGCTGAAGGCTGCGCTGGAGGCGTTCGTCGCCAACACCCAGGAGCACGTCACCGGCGAGATCCGGCTGGTGCTGCACGGCGGGCACATCGCGGTCAACGGTCGCCGCAGCCCGACGTCGCTGTACGACTTCAACCTGGCCACCTACGACGAGGGCGACACCTTCGACCAGTCCAGCGCGAAAGGCTTCGTCCACGTGCACGGCCTGTCGTCGAAGATCGCCGCCAAGCGGAACCGCGAACTGTAACCAACACCGCGAGCGCGCGTGTCTGTATATAGACATGCCGCGCTCTGCGTACAACGACGTGCGCTCGCGCGAAGGAGAAGTACATGAGCACCAACTCGGGCGCAACCAACGAGGGCGCACTCTGGGGCGGCCGGTTCGCCGACGGGCCGTCGGCGGCGCTGGCCGCGCTGAGCAAGTCGACGCACTTCGACTGGGTGCTCGCCCCGTATGACGTCACCGCGTCGAAGGCGCATGCCCGGGTGCTGCACAACGCCGGCCTGCTGACGGTCGAACAACGGGACGGGCTCCTGGCCGGCCTCGACAGCCTGGGCGAGGACGTCGCCGACGGCAGCTTCGGGCCCATCGTCACCGACGAGGACGTCCACGGTGCACTGGAACGTGGGCTGATCGACCGGGTGGGCGCCGAGCTCGGGGGTCGCCTGCGGGCGGGACGCTCACGAAATGATCAGGTGGCCACCCTGTTTCGGATGTGGTTGCGGGACGCGGTCCGCCGCGTGGCCGACGGGGTGATCGAGGTGGTGGGGGCGTTGTCCACCCAGGCGGCCGCCCATCCGACGGCCATCATGCCGGGCAAGACGCACCTGCAGTCGGCGCAGCCGGTGCTGCTGGCCCATCATCTGCTCGCGCACGCCCATCCACTGCTGCGCGACGTCGACCGCATCGCCGACTTCGACGTCCGTACCGCGATCTCGCCGTACGGCTCGGGCGCACTGGCCGGGTCGTCTCTGGGTCTGGATCCGGACGCCATCGCCGCCGACCTCGGATTCACCGCGGCCGCCGACAACTCCATGGATGCCACCGCCTCGCGAGATTTCGCGGCCGAGGCCGCGTTCATCCTGGCAATGATCGGTGTCGACCTGTCCCGGCTGGCCGAGGACATCATCCTCTGGAGCTCAACGGAATTCGGGTATGTGACCCTGCACGATTCCTGGTCGACCGGCAGTTCGATCATGCCGCAGAAGAAGAATCCCGATATCGCCGAGCTGGCCCGCGGCAAGTCCGGCCGCCTCATCGGCAACCTCACCGGTCTGCTGGCCACCCTCAAAGCCCAACCGCTGGCCTACAACCGGGATCTGCAGGAAGACAAGGAGCCGCTGTTCGATTCGGTGGCCCAGCTCGAGATGTTGCTTCCCGCCATGGCCGGGTTGGTCGGCACGCTCACCTTCGACGTCGACCGGATGGCGGCGCTGGCACCGGCCGGCTACTCGCTGGCCACCGATATTGCGGAATGGCTGGTACGGCAAGGTGTTCCGTTCCGGGTGGCGCACGAAGCGGCCGGTGCCGCGGTGAAGGTGGCCGAAGGGCGCGGCGTCGGGCTCGACGAGCTCACCGACGACGAGCTGGCAGCGATCACCCCGGAGCTGACCCCGCAGGTACGGGAGGTCCTCACCGTCGCCGGTTCGGTCAATGCCCGCGACGCCCGCGGCGGCACCGCGCCCATCCAGGTGGCCAAACAACTCGGCGGGGTACGCGACACCATCGACGGGTTGCGATTGCGGTTACGCCGCTGATAGTCGGCCGAGCCGTGCCAGGATGACGGCCATGAAGATTGAAGGATCGATCGCCTTGGTCACCGGAGCCAACCGGGGGATGGGCCGCCACTACGCCCAAGCGCTGCTCGCCCGAGGTGCCGCCAAGGTGTACGGCGCGGCCCGCAACCCCGACCAAGTGGACATCCCTGGCGTCGAACCCCTGGCCCTCGACCTCACCGATCCCGCATCGGTGGCCGCCGCGGCCGCACAGGCATCCGATGTGACGCTGCTGATCAACAACGCCGGCGTCTCCACGGGGCAGGATCTGATCACCGGAGATCTGGACCGGATCCGGTTGGAGATGGACACCAACTTCTACGGCACGCTGAACGTGGTGCGGGCCTTCGCGCCGATCCTGGGCGCCAACGGCGGCGGAGCGATTCTGAACATGCTGTCGGTGCTGTCGTGGATCTCCCTGTCCGGCAGCACGTCCTACTCCGCAGCCAAAGCCGCGGAGTGGTCGCTGACCAACGGCATCCGGGTGGAACTCGCCGAACAGGGCACCCTGGTGGCCGGGTTGCACGTCGCAGCCGTGGACACCGACATGACCGCCGGCTGGGACACTCCGAAAGCAGATCCGGCAGCCGTCGTCGCCGCCGGCCTCGACGGCATCGAGGCCGGCCAGGTCGAGATCCTCGCCGACGACACCAGCCGCCAGGCCAAGGGCAGGCTTTCGGAGGATCCGAACCGCGCCAGCTAACATTCGGTGCCATGGGGGTTACACCCGGTGTCGATACGACGCCGGCCGCGCGGGTGCGGCGCTGGTTCGCCGATCTGGGCTTCAAACAGATGTGGCAGCTGGCCGTGGTGGTGGTCCTGGCGGTGACCGCACTCTTCGGCGGACTGGACAATGTCAACACCAAGGTGACGGTGTTCGAGCCGGGCGAGGACTTCAGCGACGGCCAGTACACGCTGGTGGTCGACCGCGCCTCGCTGGTCGAGGAGATCAAGGCGGGCACCCGCGTCGTCCTCCCCGAGAACCCTGGCCACCACTATCTCGGGCTGGTCGTCCGGCTCACCAATGACGGCACGGTGCCGGGAAACCTCCTCAGGGAGTTCGACCTGGTGGGCCATCGGGACCAGCGGTTCATCGGCGCCTACCGAATGGCGGACAGCACCTACAACGTCAATCTCGGACCCGGGCTGACCGAGGAACTGGCGTTCTTCTGGGAGCTGCCCGAAGGGGACGTCGGCGCAGGCGAATCGGTGACGCTGCGGGTGTGGAAGAAGAAGTTCGTCGAACTGTTCGTGACCTACGGCAAGACCTGGGTCGACAGCGAGACCGACTACGGCGAGATCACGGTCCCGGTCAGGGGGCGCTCATGAGGTACTGGGCGGCGCTGGTGACCGTCATCGTCATCGCGGCGGCCGCGGTGGTCTGGCACGGCCTGCCTGCCAACACCGAGATCTATGCCCCGTTCGACGTCACCGCGGACATCGGAGCTCCGGCCAAAGGGCGCAACATCACTGCCACCGTGACCGGCGTCCAGCTCGCGACCGAGATACGTCCGGAGAACGCGCGACCGGCCCGCCTCGACGCCACGGGGGTGTGGGTGGTGGTGACGGCACACGTGACGGCCATCCTGGAGCCGGGACTACTGCGGACGCAGTTGGCGGTGGGGCCCGACACTTATGCGCAGACGGACCGGTTGCTGCCGTCGGCCCACCTCGGCGGCCTGATGCAGCCCGACATCGTCGACCGTGGTGCCTGGATCTTCGATGTGGCGCCGGAGGCACTCGACGCGGTCGACAGCGTGATACTGCGGGTATGGCTGGGTGATGAGCGGCTGGATTCGCGGCTGAGTGTGACCATTCCGGTCGAGGGCGTCGACCGGGTGGATTCGGTGGAGGTGCCGCGTCCGGTGGTCAGCGCCCGATGAAGCTGTGGCAGCGCAACACGATTGGCGCCGCCGTCTCGGCGGCGGCGTGCGCGGTCATCGTTGTCACTGACCTGTGGCCCGACTGGGCCACCTACCGGGATTCGACGCACGCCGACAACGTCGTCGCCGTCGGGGCGGTCGGTGACGCTGATGGGCAGACCTGGCAGGTGGAATCGATCCGCCACCGCAACGACGTGCAGGGCATCGGTGGCCGTGGCCTGCCCGACGGCACGGTGCTCAACGTGGTGACCGTGCAGCGCACCGGCTCACCCACCGAAGTGGGTTGTGCCGGCGTCATCACCGACGGTCGACGACGATGGTCGGCCGAAGGTGCCGGCGGGTACGGGGACCTGCCGCCGGAGGGCATCACCCGAATCTGCGGCACACCAGGACCGGTGCAATTCAGCTTCCTGCTGCCGGGTGATGTGGTGCCCACGGCCGTGGACGTCACGGACGCGCAGGGGCGGATTCTGGTGCGGTTGCTGCTGTAGCGTCGTCAGGGCGGGTCACACGCTCCAGGCAGTAGGCAAATGTGCTGGCAATCAAACAGATTCGCAACGGCTCGATCAGCAGGTGCGAAAGCAGACTCAGGGTGCCGGTGAAATTGGCCCGGACCACACTGGGTAGCGGGCCGAACGCCCAGGCGACGCCGCGGAACAGATACCCGTCACCGAGCTGGGTGCGGTAGAAGCTGCCCGCCATGTCCAGCCACGCCAAACCGAGGTACCCCAGCACATACAGCGCCAGTGCCAGCACACCGCCGTGCAGGATCAGGCGAGCGGAGTCGGCGATCGGCCGGAACTTACCCAGTTTGCCCACGGCATGGTCACGGCTCTTCTCCCGCAACGGCTTCGGCACCGCCGACCAGCGGGTGGTGAGGCGTTTCTGTGCCGGCGCCGCCCGGTCGAACACGCTGGTGGCCGGCCGCCCCGCCACTCGACGGACGGTGTCGCGCCAGTTCACCGTCAGCGTGACGCCGTACACGATGGAGGCCACGGCCAGCCACATCAGCGGTACCGCCGCACCGCCGAACACCGTCCGCAGCGCCCACATCACGGTGTCCCAGGCGGTCTCCAACGGCTGGAAATGGGAGAACATCTGCTCGCGGGTACTGGTGAACCACACCACGATTCGACGTTCGGCGATCCAGGCGGATGGGTTGATCAGCAGGCTCAGGCCCTGATTCACCGAAAAGCTCAGGACCAGGAACACCCACAGTGCGTCGATGTACACCCGCACCGCGATCATCCACGCGGGCAGCGTGTCCTTGAGCCGACTCAACAAGAAGCGGCTGACCAGTGCTACACCGATCAGGACCACGGTACTGGTGCCCACCGGGATCGAATCCGGGTGCAGCTCGGTGGGTTCCGGTGACAACACGGACGCATCGATGCGGTAGAGCAGGGCCCGGGCCTCGAACGCCAGCCAATCCTCCCGGAACAGTTGCCAGGCCAGGTAGATCGCGAAGAACGGCACCACGATGTTGGCGAAGATGTCGATGTGACGAACCGACCGCGGTGGGTAGTTCGCCAGCACGGGGAAGGCGGAGCGCAGCACCAGGAACATTCCGATGAACGCCGCCAGTCGCGCCAGCCCGGCCAGCGGCATGATCAGCGACGCCCAGAAGTCGTTGTCGTATCCGGCCCAGGCCGCCAACTCGATGGCACCGCGCCGACCGAGGAATCCCAGCAGATAACAGGCAGCCAACTGCGGCCAGTACCGCACCCAGAGGACCAGCGGCCGCAGCAGGTAGCGCACCGGGCCTATCTTAGGTAGCTACTCGGCGTGATCCGACAGCGCCAGCCACCGGTCCTCGAGCTCGGCGGTCTCCGCCTCCAGGGCGCGCAGGCGGACGGTGAGGTCACCCAAACCGGAGAAATCGCTCTGGTCGTGGGCGGCCATCGTCGAATGCAGGGTGCTGATCTGCTTGGTCAGCTTCGACAGCTTGCGCTCGATCGAGCTGACCTCCTTCTGCGTGTTGTAACTCGCCGCCCCTGAACTGCTCTCGGCAGACTGCGGGTTGTTGCGCTGGATGGATGCGGCCGGCCGGTCCTTGGTGAGCTGCATGTACTGATCGACGCCGCCGGGCAGGTGCCGCAGGGTGCCGTCGAAGATCGCGTACTGATTGTCGGTGACCCGCTCCAACAGATACCGGTCGTGGGACACCACGATCAGCGTCCCCGGCCAGGAGTCCAGCAGATCCTCGGTGGCCGCCAGCATCTCGGTGTCGACGTCATTGGTGGGCTCATCGAGCACCAGCACATTGGGTTCGGAGAGCAGGGTCAGCATCAACTGCAACCGTCGACGCTGACCGCCGGAGAGGTCGCTGACCCGATTGGACAGGTGATCGCGGCCGAAACCGAGCCGCTCCAGCAGCTGGGTGGGGGTGAGCTCCTTGCCCTCGACCTGATACCCCGCGGGCAGGTTGCCGATCACCTCGCGGACCAGGTCGCCTTCGATGTCGGCGAGAATGCCGGCCTGCTGGTCCAGCATGGCCAGCTGGACGGACTTGCCGCGCTTGACCCGTCCGGAGGTGGGCTTCACGGTGCCGGCGATCAACCCCAGCAGGGTCGACTTACCCGCCCCGTTGGCGCCGATGATGCCGGAGCGTTCACCCGGCGCGATCCGCCACTCGATATCGCGGAGTATCTGCCGTTCGCCCGTGGGCCCTGGGTAACTGACCGACACATCGAGCAGGTCGATGACATCCTTGCCCAGCCGCGCGGTCGCGAGCTTGGCCAGTTCCACGGGGTTACGGATCGGTGGTACGTCGGCGATCAGCGAGTTGGCGGCCTCGATGCGGAACTTCGGCTTCGACGTCCGGGCCGGCGCGCCGCGGCGCAGCCAGGCCAGCTCCTTGCGCATGATGTTCTGGCGCTTGGCCTCCGAGGCAGCGGCCATCCGGTCCCGCTCGACCCGCTGCAGGATGTAGGCCGCGTACCCGCCTTCGAACGGCTCGACGATTCCGTCGTGCACCTCCCACGTCGAGGTCGCGACCTCGTCGAGAAACCAGCGATCGTGGGTGACCAGCAGCAATCCGCCCGCCGTCCGGGCCCAGCGCTGCCGCAGGTGCCCGGCCAGCCAGGTGATGCCTTCCACGTCCAGATGGTTGGTGGGCTCGTCGAGGGCGATGACGTCCCAGTCACCCATCAGCAGCGTGGCGAGCTGGACGCGGCGACGTTGACCGCCGGACAACGTCTGCACCTGGGCGTTCCAGTCGAGGTCGGCCACCAGACCACCGACGACATCACGGACCCGCGCATCGCCTGCCCACTCGTGATCGGCCATGTCGCCGACGAGGCTGTAGCCGACCGTCAGCTCGCCGTCGAGGATGTCGGCCTGCTCGAGGGCGCCGACCCGGAGGCCACCGCGACGGGTGACCCGGCCGGAGTTCGGGGTGATCTGGCCGATGAGCATGCCCATCAGGCTTGACTTGCCGTCGCCGTTGCGGCCGACGATGCCGATGCGGTCGCCCTCGTTGACGCCGAGGGTCAACGAGTCGAAGACGACCTTGGTCGGGTATTGGAGGTGCAAGGATTCAGCGCCGAGCAGGTGTGCCACTGGGCCGACCTTATCGTGTCAAGAGGTCTGGTTGCTCACGTGACCAATGCTGACGGCAGGGTAAGTGAGATATGGAATGATGTGCAGTCCGTCGTGGTGGCCAGCACAGCGTTCAGCAGGGGAGCACGAGTGGAACTGAATCTGACCGCAGTAACCAGGCCGGTCGAGCGCTTGGTGGCTACGGCGCAGAACGGTCTGGAAGTCCTGCGGCTGGGCGGCTTGGAGACGGGTTCACTGCCGTCGCCGCTCCAGATCGTCGAGAGCGTGCCGATGTACAAGCTGCGGCGCTACTTTCCGCCGGACAGCAGGCCCGGTATGGCCAAGGTCGGGGCCCCCGTGCTGATGGTGCACCCGATGATGATGTCGGCGAACATGTTCGACGTCACCCGCGAAGACGGCGCCGTCGGCATCCTGCACTTCGCCGGTCTTGATCCGTGGGTCATCGATTTCGGTGAACCCGACAAAATCGAAGGTGGCATGCGCCGCACTCTGGCCGACCACATCGTGGCGCTCAACGAGGCCATCGACACCATCAAGAAGACCACCGGGCAGGACGTCCACCTGGCGGGATACTCCCAAGGTGGCATGTTCTGCTACCAGGCGGCGGCGCTGCGGCACTCCAAGGATCTGGCCAGCATCGTGACGTTCGGGGCGCCGGTCGACGTGCTGGCCGCGTTGCCGCTGGGCATCCCACCGAACCTCGGGGCCATCGCGGCGGACTTCATGGCCGACCACGTCTTCAACCGGCTCGACATCTCCGGCTGGATGGCACGGACCGGTTTCCAACTCCTGGACCCGTTGAAGACCGCGAAGGCGCGGATCGATTTCATGCGACAGCTGCACGACCGCGACGCGTTGTTGCCGCGTGAGCAGCAGCGCCGGTTCCTGGATTCCGAAGGGTGGATCGCCTGGTCCGGCCCCGCGGTGCAGGAACTGCTCAAGCAGTTCATCTCGCACAACCGGATGATGTCCGGCGGATTCGCCATCAACGGTCAGCTGGTGACGCTGACCGATATCACGTGCCCGGTGCTGGCGTTCATCGGCGAGGTCGACGATATCGGCCAGCCCGCGTCGGTCCGTGGCATCAAGCGGGCCTCGCCCAGCGCCGATGTCTACGAGACCACCTTGCGCGCAGGTCATTTCGGCCTGGTCGTCGGGTCGAAGGCCGCCGAGATCACCTGGCCGACGGTGGCGGACTGGGTGCTGTGGCTCTCCGGTCGGGGACACCAGCCGCCCAACGTGGTTCCGATGCCCGACCAGCCCGCCGACCACGCCGACAGCGGAGTGGCGATCGCGTCGCGGGTCGCACACTCGGTGGGCGAAGCCTCCGAGGTGGCGCTGTCGCTGGCCCGCGGTGCCGCCGGCGCTGTCGTGTCGGCGAACAAGTCGGTCCGCACCCTCGCCGTCGAGACTGCGCGCACACTGCCGCGGCTGACCCGCCTGGGCCAGATCAACGACCACACCCGGATCTCGCTGGGTCGCATCCTTTCCGAGCAGGCCCGGGGCGCGCCAGACGGCGAGTTCCTGCTGTTCGACGGGCGCGTCCACACCTACGAGGCCGTCGATCGGCGTATCGACAACGTGGTGCGCGGCCTCATCGAGGTGGGAGTCCGCCAAGGTGTGCACGTCGGCGTACTGATGGAGACCCGACCCAGTGCGCTGGTGGCCATCGCCGCGCTGTCGCGGCTCGGTGCCGTTGCGGTGCTCATGCCGCCCGACGGCGACCTGGCCGCGGCCGCCCGCCTGGGTGGCGTCGCCGAGATCATCACCGATCCACCCAATATCGACGCGGCGCTGGGCCTGTCTCTGCAGGTGCTGGTGCTCGGCGGTGGCGACCTGCGGGAGTTGAACCTGCCGCCGGACGCCGACGTCATCGACATGGAGAAGATCGACCCCGACGCGGTGGAGCTACCGGGGTGGTATCGGCCGAACCCGGGCCTGGCCCGTGACCGGGCGTTCGTCGCGTTCAGCTCCGTCGGCGGTGAACTGGTCGCCAAGCAGATCAGCAACTACCGCTGGGCGCTGTCGGCATTCGGCACCGCCTCTGCCGCCGCACTGGGACGCAGTGACACCGTCTACTGCCTCACGCCCCTGCAGCACCAGTCGGGGCTGCTGGTCGCGCTGGGCGGCGCCGTGGTCGGCGGTGCCCGCATCGCGCTTTCCCGCGGCTTGCGACCTGACACGTTCGTTCAGGAGGTGCGTCGGTACGGGGTCACGGTCGTCACGTACACCTGGGCGATGCTGCGCGACGTCATCGACGATCCCGCCTTCGCGCTGCACGGAAACCACCCCGTCCGGCTCTTCATCGGCTCCGGCATGCCGACCGGATTGTGGCAGCGCGTCACCGATGCGTTCGCGCCCGCCCAGGTGGTCGAGTTCTTCGCCACCACCGATGGCCAGGCGGTGCTGGCCAACGTCTCCGGTGCCAAGATCGGCAGCAAGGGTCGT
>JBEVFK010000014.1:0-23191 GCA_040512325.1 Mycobacterium sp.
CGCAGGCTCAAGGCGTCGAGCGCGACATTGAGACCGGTCTTGGTCTGCCACACCCCAAAGGCGTTGTTGCCTGCGATCTCCCGGGCCTTGCGCAGCGCCGCGGCCAGCAGTTCGCCGGGGGCCACCACCTCGAACGCCAGCTGGATGCGGTAGGCCTCGGCTGCGTCGATGATGCGCCCGGTCAGCATCAGCTCCCGCGCGGTGCCCGCACCGACGATCTTCGGCAGCAGGTAGCTGGTGCCCATGTCCAACGACGAGAACCCGGCCTTGATGAACACCGAGCCGAATCGTGCCGCCTCCGAAGCGATCCGGATGTCACAGTGCAGCGCGTACGCCAGTCCGCCGCCCACGGCGGCACCGTTGACCGCGGCGATCACCGGAATCGGCAGCTCGTAAAGCCGGGTCAACTGGTCGGTCAGCCGGACCTGGCCGTCATAGCTGGTCTTGAAGTTCGCCTTCGCCGGCTTGGTCCACGGCAGCCCGGTGCCCGACAGGTCCGCCCCGGCGCAGAAGCCACGGCCGGCGCCGGTCAGGATCGCCACCCGGTACTCGCCGGTGTCCAGCTGGTCCAGCGCGGCGTCCAGACCGTCCATCAGCGCGCCGTCGATGGCGTTGAGCTTCTCCGGCCGGTTGAGCGTGACACACGCGATACCAGGTTCGAGGGTTTCGAACTCCACAGCAGCCATACGAATCACAGTAGGTCACCCCCACGGAGCGAGGTCGCGCGCTACGGTTCCCGGGTGGGCGGATACCAGGAAGTCTTCGAAGCCAGCATCGCCGACCCGGCAGCCTTCTGGGCCCAGGCCGCGGAAGCGATCACCTGGACGCGTACACCGCAACGCATCCTCGATGATTCCGATCCCCCGCATTACCGATGGTTCCCCGACGGAGAGCTCAACACCTGCGCCAACGCACTGGACCGCCACGTCGCCGACGGCCGCGGCGATCAGGCGGCACTGATCTACGACTCCCCCGTGACGGGCACCAAACGCACCTACTCCTATACCGAATTGCTGGACGCCACAGCACGTTTCGCCGGCGTTCTGCGGAGCCTGGGGGTCGGCGAGGGCGACCGGGTGGTGGTCTACCTGCCGATGATCCCCGAGGCGGTCATCACGATGCTGGCCTGCGCGCGACTGGGTGCGGTTCACTCGGTGGTGTTCGGCGGTTTCGCGCCGCATGAGCTCGCGGTACGCATCGACGACGCGCGACCCACCGTCGTGGTGACCGCGTCCTGTGGCGTCGAGCCCACCCGCACCATCGAATACAAGCCGATGATCGACGCCGCGATCGACCGTGCGCAGTATCCGCCGCAGCACTGCGTCGTGGTGCAGCGCGATCACCACCGCTGCGAGCTGATCGAGGGCCGGGATCTCGATTTCCACGACCTGATGGCCGGCGCCGAACCGGTGGACCCCGTTCCCGTGGCGGCGACCGCACCGCTGTACGTGCTCTACACCTCGGGAACGACGGGCAAACCCAAGGGCATCGTGCGCGACAACGGTGGCCACGCCGTGGCCCTGATGTGGACCATGAAACACGTCTACGACATCGCGCCGGGCGAGGTGTTCTGGGCAGCCTCGGATGTCGGCTGGGTGGTGGGGCACTCCTACATCGTTTATGCGCCATTGCTTCTCGGCGCCACCACGGTCTTGTACGAGGGCAAGCCGGTGGGCACGCCCGATCCGGGCGCCTTCTGGCGGGTGATCAGCGAGCACGGGGTCAAGGTGTTGTTCACCGCCCCCACCGCCGTGCGGGCGATCCGCAAAGAAGACCCGCGCGGGGAGTTCATCCCGCGCTACGCCATGCCGACGCTGAAGTACCTGTTCGTCGCCGGTGAGCGCCTCGATCCCGACACCTATCACTGGTCGGTGGAAAAACTCGGCATCCCGGTGATCGACCACTGGTGGCAGACCGAGACCGGCTGGCCCATCGCCGCCAATCCGATGGGAGTGCAACAGTTTCCGGTCAAGGCCGGATCGTCGACACTGCCCATGCCCGGGTACGACGTGCGCATCCTCGGCGTCGACGGCGCCGACTGCGAGCCGGGGACCGAAGGCGCGGTGTGTATCCGGCTGCCGTTGCCGCCGGGCACCCTGCAGGGCATCTGGGGCGACGACGCGCGCTACCAGAAGTCGTACCTGTCCGAGCATCCCGGCTACTACCTGACCGGTGACGGCGGCTACCTCGATGAGGACGGCTACCTGTTCGTGATGGGACGCATCGACGACGTCATCAACGTTGCGGGACACCGGTTGTCGACGGGCTCGATCGAGGCCGTGCTGGCCACCCACCCGGCGGTGGCCGAGTGCGCGGTGATCGGCGTCGACGACGAGATCAAGGGCCAGGTGCCGCGGGGTCTGGTGGTCCTCAAGGCCGGCGCCTCGGCCGAGGGACTCACCGAAGCGCTGATCGCCTCGGTCCGCGACGAGATCGGTGCTGTGGCGAATTTCAAGCTCGTCGACGTGGTGCCGGCGTTACCCAAGACCCGCTCCGGCAAGATCCTGCGGAAGACATTGCGGGGCATCGCCGCCGGGCGTGACGAACCCGTGCCCTCGACCATCGAAGACGCCGGTGTGCTGGAAGCGTTGAAGCCCATCCTGCGCGGCGATTGATCTCGAACCGGGAGCCACCCCGGGATTACTCGGCCGTAGTTGGGCAAGTACGACACGAACGGCGTCATCATTCGTAGAGTCAGAGGCATGCGCACGGTCTGGCCGGCTGTTTCGTCAGGCAATCATGAATCATCGCGGGCCCGTTGGCGAGCGCCCGGATGATGACGAACGCTGTTGGCAAGCTGCAGGGCGACCTGGCCCGCTGCGGTTACCTCGCGGATGAAGGGTTGGCCACCGCAATCCACCTCGCCGTGCGGTTGAGGCGGCCGCTACTGCTGGAGGGTGAGGCCGGGGCCGGCAAGACCGAGGTCGCCAAGACCTTGGCACGCTGGTCGGGGGGTGAGCTGATGCGGCTGCAGTGCTACGAGGGCATCGACGTGTCCCAGGCGGTCTACGAGTGGGATTACGCCCGCCAGCTGCTGCACCTCAAAGCGGCGGAAACCGGCGGCCCGGAGGCTTTGGCCGCCGCCGAAGACGAGCTGTTCTCCGAGAGGTTCTTGGTCCGGCGACCGCTCCTGCGGGCCCTCGACAACCGCGACGGTCCCCCTCCGGTACTCCTGATCGACGAAATCGACCGTGCCGATGACGAATTCGAGGCATTCCTGCTGGAAATCCTGTCCGACTACGCCGTGACGGTGCCCGAGCTGCGAACATTCACCGCGGAGATTCCGCCTGTTGTGGTCTTGACCTCCAATCGCACCCGCGATTTGCATGACGCCCTCAAACGACGCTGCCTGTACCACTGGGTCGAACACCCTGACATCGACAGGGAAGTGGCCATAGTGCGACTGCGTGTGCCCGAGGCGAGCCAGCGGCTGGCCCGGCAGGTCGCTGCCGCCGTCGGCGCGTTGCGGGAGCTTGACCTCTACAAACCACCAGGGGTGGCGGAAACGATCGACTGGGCCCGCGCGCTGGCCGAACTCGGTGAGCAGGAGCTCACCGGAGCTGACGTCGAGCACACCCTCGGCTGGGTGCTGAAGTACCGGGAAGACATCCAGAAGACAAGGGCCGCAGGAGTTGACGCGATCATGCGAGCGGCAGCGGCCGACGGTGCCTGACGGTGCGGACCGGCTCGCGGTGATCTTCGCGCGCCGGCTGCGGGCAGCCGGCATGAACGTCCCTACCGGCACGGTGGCACTCCTCGTCGAGGCGCTCGACGCAGTGGACCCGCTCGACGGTGCCAACGTGTACTGGGCGGCACGCGTGGTTCTGGTGAAGAGACCCGAAGACATAGTCGTCTTCGA
Source organism: Mycobacterium sp. (assembly GCA_040512325.1). Classification (GTDB taxonomy): domain Bacteria; phylum Actinomycetota; class Actinomycetes; order Mycobacteriales; family Mycobacteriaceae; genus Mycobacterium. The sequence continues at coordinate 3,860 of JBEVFK010000014.1, forward strand.
TCGCACCTTCGCGTCGTTCTGGAGCGGCCGAACAGTGATCTCCCCGTGCTCGTCAGCGGCGGTCGAAGAACAGGGTGGCGCCGGGCCCGAGCGGACTGCCGACAGCATCACGCGGGAGCCGACCCGCCCCGCCACCGAGGTACTCAGATACAGCCCAGTAGAGATATTGCGGCGCAAGAACTTCGGCGATTACACCACGGACGACTTCGCTGAAGCCCAGCAGATGATGGACCGGTTTCGGGCTACCACGTCGATGCGTCGCAGTAGGCGGCGCCGGCCCGCGAGGCGGCGCAGCCACGCACCCGATATCCGCGCGACGGTGCGCGGTGCGGTACGCACCGGTGGCGAGCCCATCCGCCGAGCGTGGTCCGCGCCGTCGCTGCAGCCACGCCGGCTCGTTCTGCTGTGCGATGTCAGCGGATCGATGGACCTGTACTCCAGGGCGCTGTTGCGGTTCATGCACGCGGCGGTGGCCGGTGGCCGGCGTGTCGAGGCCTTCGCCATGGGCACCCGGCTCACCCGGTTGACGCGCGAGTTGTCGTCCCGCGACCCCGATAAAGCCCTCGAGAGTGCCAGTGTTGCCGTGGCCGACTGGTCCGGAGGCACACGATTGGGCGATAGCTTGCGTGCCTACAACGTCGGCTGGGGCATGCGCGGAATGTCGCGGGGCGCAGTGGTGGTCATTCTCTCCGATGGTTGGGAGCGCGGCGATCCGACCGTCATCGCCGATCAGATGGCCCGCCTGTCGCGGGTGGCCCACAAGGTGGTGTGGGTGAACCCACTGAAGGCGTCGCCCGGCTACGCTCCGCTGGCACGCGGTATGGCCGCGGCACTGCCGTACATCGACGAGCTCGTCGAAGGCCATAACCTCAACGCACTCGTCGAGTTGGTCGAGATCGTCTCGAGGTGACCCGATGGGTCCTCGGTCAGCGCCGAGTGGGGATCACGCCGGCGAGCTCGAGGATCCGGGTCGGGGGTAGATGCTGCTCGGTGATGGTGACGCCGAACTCCGAAAGCGCGTCCTCGATGGCGTTGGTGATCGCTGCAGGAGCGCCGATCATGCCGCCCTCGCCGACACCCCGGTAGTTCGCCTTGATGCTCGACGGCGTCTCGATGTGGTGGATCTCGATCTCGGGTATCTCCATCGACGTCGGAATCAGGTAGTCCATGAAGGTGCCGGCCCGGAAGTTGCCGTCCTCGTCGTAAGCGGACTTCTCGTACAACACTGCACCCACACCCTGCGCCACACCCCCTCGAATCTGACCCTCCACGATGGCGGGGTTGATCAGCTCACCGCAGTCCTCGACCACGAGGTAGCGATCGATGTGCACCTGCCCGGTCTCGAGGTCCACCTCGACCCAGCACACGTGAGTAGCCTGAGCCCACCCGCCCTCGCCGCCGTCCCACGCGCCGTTGACGAGCATGGCGCCACCTCCCGGCACCTCCGGGCCCCTCCGAATGGCCTCGGCCGCCACCTCGGGAAGCGTCACCGCGATGGACGGCGTGCCCTGCACGAAGATCCGCCCATCCTCGACCAGCAAGTCGGCACGCGACGCCTCGAGGAGATCAGCGGCGACGTCGACGATGCGGTCGCGCAGTTCCGCCGCCGCGACCGTCACGGCGCCGCCCGCCATCGCCGCCGACCGGCTCCCGCCGGTCCCGTTCATCCCGAACGGCGCTGTACGGCTGTTGCCGTACTGCACGCGCACGCTGCTCATCGGGACGCCGAGTTGATCAGCGGCAACCTGGGCGAGGGTGGTCTCATGGCCTTGGCCATGGGGCACCTGCTGAGTGTGAATGGTCACCACGCCGTCGGCGTCGAGCACCATTCGGGCCGGCTCCGCGCCGAACATGGAGCCCATCCCAGGCATGACGAAATCGAAGAACCCAGGCGGCCCCGGTGCTGCCTCGATGTAGGTGGCGAACCCCAACCCGACGCACCGGCCATTGATACGCGCCGCCTCCTTCCGCGCCTCCCAACCCTCGAAGTCGGCCAACTCGAGGGCCTTCTCCAGCGTGGCGCGTGCGGACATGCGAACGTCGAGGGGCGGCCCGGTGACCATCTTGGTCGGAAGCTCGTCGGGGCCGATCATGTTGCGGAGGCGAATCTCCGCCCGGGTGATCCCAAGCCGCCGGGCGAGGACATCCATCATCCGCTCGCGGACCCATGTCTCAGCGGCCCACGGGCCGCGGTAGGCCACGTAGGTGCCCTTGTTCGACGCGGTCAGCACCGTCTCGAACTCCAGACCTCGAAGCCGGTACGGCCCCGGCACCATGACCTCGATGATCCGGGCGAACAAAGGCGCTCCGAAGGGAAAGGCCGGGTAGGCGCCGACATCCATGGTCATGCCCACCCGGAACCCGAGGATGGTCCCGTCGTTCTTCACGGCAACCCGGATAGCGAGTGTCTCCTCCCTGGCCTGCCCGCCCACGGTCAGGTGCTCGTTGCGGTCCTCGATCCACTTCACCGATCGACCAAGATGAAGGGCGGCCGCGCACAGCGCAACGTCCTCCCGGTTCAGCGGGGTCTTGGCACCGAAGGCGCCTCCGATGTCACCGGCGATGACAGTCGGAATCTCGGCAGGATCCTTGGCGACAAGTGCCAGCAGCGAGCGCATCATGTACGCCAGGCGCCTGGGCTCGCGAATGGCCGCCTTACTCATCGCAGGCATCATCTGCCTGGTGGCTCCGAGGAGCGACGGGTTGGCCTTGAAATGGGCGCGGGCCCCGACAACGAACTTCCTGGTGTGCTCACGATTGGTGGCCAGCTTGCGTAGCGACTGCCGGATGGGCGGATTTCCGAGCAACAGGGCGGCCGCCCAGCGAATGCCGTGGGCAGACTGGGTGGAGGAGTGCAGGATCAGCTCACCGGTGATCGGGTCGATCTCTGCGACGGCGCCGCGAGTCTCCATGGGTTGGTTGGAGTGACGGTGTTGCTCGAAGGTCTCGCTGATGATGCGGTCGGCATCGGCGAAGGCAAGATCGACGGCGCCATGGGAGTTCGTACCCCGGTACAGCACATTGCCGCCCGCCTTGGGCCAGATGGGGGGACGGGACGGGTCCTGCGCCTGGGCCATGCTTGCCACCGCGGGCAGCGCCTCGTACTCGACGTCGATCAGCTCGCACCCGTCCTCGGCGACGCGACGGGTGTCCGCGACAACGATCGCCACCGGATCGCCCACGAGGCGAACCCGATCGACAGCAAGGGCGAAGAACGGCGGGTCGTAAAGCCCGTCGAGCGGCATCATTCCCACGAAGGCGCCGGTCATCGTCTGCATGTCAGCACCGGTCAGGACCGCGCGCACACCCGGTAGCGCCCGCGCCTCGGCCACATCGACGGACACGATGCGCGCGTGCGGATGAGGGCTGCGCAGGAACGCCGCGTGTGCCATGCCCGGCACGGTCAGGTCGTCGACGTAGCGACCCCGGCCGGTCAGCAATCGCGGGTCCTCGACCCGCGGGACCCTGGCTCCGACCATTCGCCCGGCGATGGCTTCACGCATCTTCACTCACCCCCGGGTGGCCGGTCAGGAAGACCTCGACGCTGTCGACGATGCTCTGGTATCCGGTGCAGCGGCAGAGGTTCCCCGACAGCTCCTTCCGGATCTCCTCGCGAGTGGGTGTTGGGGTTTGTTCAACCAGGCAGCGGACGGTCATCAGGAACCCCGGCGCGCAGAAGGCGCACTGGAACGCATGATTTTCCAACATCGCCTGTTGGATTGGGTGCAGCACCCCGTCCTCGGCCAGGGACTCGACCGTCTCCACGGCAGTGCCGTCCGCTTGGACCGCCAACATCAGGCACGAACGCGCCGCCCGGCCGTCGACGCGGACAGTGCATGCCCCGCAGACACCGTGTTCGCAGGCCAGATGGGTTCCGGTCAAGGCGAGGTCCTCGCGGAGCACGTCGGCCAGCGTCCGACGGGATTCGACCTCGAGTTCTTCGTCCCTCCCGTTGACCCTTACGGCGATCCGATGGAGATCGGTCATGATGGCGCGCCCACTCGGGTGTGAGCCTCAGCCAGGCAGCGACGGGTGAGAACGCCTGCGACGTGGGCTCGGTAGGCGGCGCTGGCATGGTTGTCGTCGGGCGGCTCGAGCGATCGGGTGACGACATCGGCCGCCTCGGCGAAAAGCTCGGCCGTCGGCGGTTCACCGACCAAGAGGCCCTCCGCTCCGCTGACGCGGATCGGTGTGCTGGCAGCGCCGAAAAAGGAGAGCGCAGCCGCGGTAATCCGTCCGGCGCCGTCCACGTCTAGCGAGGCGGCCAGACCGATCAGGGCGTAATCCGCGTGCCGCCGGGTCACTTCCTTGACCGACCACCCGGCCGAGCTCGGCCAGATGGGCCAGCGCACACCGGTGAGCACCTCGTCCTCGTCAACGTTCGACGAGAGGTACCCGAGAAAGAAATCGGCGGCGGCCACAGTCCGTTCTCCGTCACGACGCCGCACGATCATCTCGGCACCGACCGCCACGGCGACAGCAGGGAGCTCGGCGGCGGGGTCGGCATGGACGATGCTGCCACATGCGGTGCCGCGGTTACGGATTGCCCGATGGCCGATGTGGGGCATGGCCGCCGCGACAAGAGGCTGGGCCCGACGCACGACGGGCGAATCCTCTACGTCCGCGTGACGCGCGAGGGCGCCGATCAACAGGCCGCCATCGTCTTCGGTGATCGTAGCCAGTGCCGCGATGCGGCCGATATCGACGACGTGCTCGGGCCGAGCCAGACGGAGGGCAAGCAGCGGCATGAGGCTCTGGCCGCCGGCCAGCACCTTGCCCTCGCCCCCGAACTCGCCGAGTTGATCAAGGGCCTCGTCGATCGTCGCAGGCCGGTGGTAGACGAAGTCGGAGGGCTTCACTCGGTGACCGCCTGCTTGAACAGGCAGTGCAGCTCCCGCCGTACCGGGCAGGTCGGCGAGGGCTCCGGTTTGATCAGCAGCATCGCGATCAACTCCCCGAGGGCGGTCTAGAGAATAGTTCTCGCCGCTCCGCCCCGAGCGGACTCACCAGCGAGCCCATCACGTGGCGCGGGCCGAGTCAAGCATTGCCGAGTAGCCAGGCCCGAATCCGATTGGCGATGCCGGTCAGAGCCGCTGCTGCGCCAGGATGGCGCCACCCAGCCATCGTTTGAGGAAGCGGCGCAGCTCTTCTCGACTGCGACCTGGCTCGTTGGGCGCGATGAAGAACGACAGCATGGTGCGTAGCGTGAATTCGACGAGCTCACGCAACGCCGGCTCGTCGTACCCGTACTTCGTCCAATCGACATCGAAGCGGGTGATCATCCGCATGCCGAACGCCTTCGCCTCATCGGAGGTCAGGCTCGAGCTGTGCGAGCTGCGGTACGGCTCGGACAGCAGGATGCCCAGATGCGGTGTGCGCGTGACTTCTTCCAACGTAAAGAGGACGCCTTCGGTCATGGCCTCGGCCGGATCGGTGATGCCCCGGACGGCCTCGGTGAGCCGGTCCAGGAAGCCGTCGACCGAGGCCACCGCCGCCGCATGCATCAGGGCATCGGCCGTCGGGAAGTACCGGTAGACCGTCTGCCGGATCACGCCCAGGGACTCGGCGACGTCGGCGATGCTGACGTCAGAGCCGCTGTCGGCGATCAGCCGCACCGCCGCGACGACGATCCGCTCCGCCGCCTCCTCGTCGGTCGCGGGCGGGCGGCCGTCCCAACCCCGCCTACGGGCCACGGCGACAATCCTCGGGCAAGAGCATTGCCGCAGGATATCGGCTCCCCGGCGACGTTGACGTCGGGCAACGGATGCAGTAATCATACAGAGACGACATTTTTTGTATGATCACTGATCTGGGAGGGATTCCATGACAGATCTCATCGTGCGGAAGATGCGGTTCGCCTTCGCCGACCACCACGTCCCGTTCCTGTGGAACGAGCGGAACCCCGCCTTCTCCAGCATGGCCAACGCGGTCTCGTTCCTGGCGATCGCGTTCGAGAAGATGATCGGCCACATGATCACCGAAGCCCTGCCGTTGATCACCGACCCGGCGATCGCCGAGGAGGCGCAGGCCTTCGTCCGCCAGGAGGGTCAGCACTCGATGGCCCACCGCCAGCATGCCAAGGGGCTGATCACGAGCTACCCGGCGCTGAAAGAGACCCTCGACGAGGTCATCACGATGTTCGACGAGCTGACCGCGAACACGCCGTTGAAGTATCGGCTGGCCTACACCGCCGATCTCGAAGCGACGTTCACGCCGGCGTTCAAGTTGATGCTCGACCACGACAACACGCTGTTCGCGCCCGGGGATGACCGGGTGGCGTCGCTGTTTCTCTGGCATTTCGTCGAGGAGGTCGAGCACCGCAGCTCGGCACTGATCATCTACAACTCCGTGGTCGACGACCCGTGGTATCGAATGCGGGTGGCGCCGTCCATTTTCAAGCACGTCTGGGCGGTGCTGCGGGTGGCATGCGTCGGGTTCAACAAACACGTCCCACTCGAGGAACGTCAGATCGACGCGCTTTCGATGTTCGCCGTCCTGAGCCGCAAACGGGCGCTGCAGCGGCGACTACCGTTCTCCAAGACCCCCTATGACGGCCCCGTCGCCAACGCGTTCAGCCATCTGCCGGTGCGCGAGCAGCTCGCGGCCCTGGCCGGCGTCGTGCGGAGTCAGATTCCGGGTCATGATCCCGCGCACGAGGAGCTGCCGGCGCTCGCGGAGGAATGGTTCCGGCGCTATGACGACGGCTACGAAGTCACGCAGTGGTACACCGCTGTGCACAACCAGAAAGCGGAAGACAACCAGAATGCGTGAGGACTGCCATGTCTGATCTGTGCACACCGACGTTCGCCGATCTCGCTTCCCGGCTGGGCTTTTCATGTGAGACCGCAGGAGGACTGATCGAGTTCCGCAATCCGCTCGGGCTGGAGAACTGGACGCTGCCGGTACTGGAGCTCACGGTCATCGCCGGGGCAGTGCTGACGTTGAGCTATGCGGTCGTGCGATTGCGCCGCCACCACGACCCCACCAACATCGTGCTGTGGTTCGGCGCCATCGCCTACCTGCTGATCATCGAACCGCCCCTGTATTTCCCCGGAGCCTTCGGTATTGCCGAACACGTCGACACCATGTTCGCCCACAACGTGTTCACCGTGGATTTTCTCTGGGGTCGACTGCCGCTCTACATCGTGGCCATCTATCCCATGATGGCCACGGTGGCCTTCGAGATCGTGCGCATACTCGGGGTTTTCCGGCGCTACGGGGTGCTGGTGGGCGCGGTGTGCGTCGGCTTCGTCCACCACGCGTTCTACGAGATCTTCGACCACCTCGGACCGCAACTGCGTTGGTGGGAATGGACTTTGGACAACCCCATCAACCTGCCGTTCTTCGCTTCGGTGCCCCTGCCCAGCGTCGTGGTCTTCGCGGCCCTGTGGCCGATGTCGCTGGCATTCTGTGTCCAGTTCTTCGTGGGCCGTCACGTCGATGACGGCAGAACCTTCTCAGGTGCGCAATTGGTTTGGCGCACAATCATTGTCGGCGTCCTTGCCTCGCTGGGTACCGCGCTGCTACCGATGCCCGCCACCATCAGCGGCGCGCTGACCGGCAGCACAGCCGTGGCCGGCGTCGTCTACGCTGCCGAACTCGTCATCGTCACCGGCATCGCGATTCCGGTCCTGCTGAGCCGGTGGCGCCGGTTACGCCACGGCGATGAGCCAGCCGGCGACGAGCCGCGCTATTACAACCAGACCATTCTCGGCTACGCCACGGTCTATCTGGCCGTCATGACAGTTCTGTGGGCGACGGCGTTACCGGCATACCTGGCCTCCGTCGACGGCGTGACACCAGAGGGCGATCCCGTCGGCAGCCTCTGGTACACCCTGGCCTGCCTTGTCATCGCCGGCTTGAGTGTCGCCGCCGCCAAGACTGTCCCCCTGCCGATACGACCCGCTAGCTCGACTCCCGCAGTCGAGCCAGCAACTCCACAGCAACGTCACGCACTTTGATGTTGCGTCGCTGTGACTCGCTCACGAGCTTGGCGAACGCCTCCTGCGGGTCGCAGCCGTGCACGGCGATCAGGGCGCCTTTGGCCATATCGATGTCCGACCGTGAGATCAGACCCTGCTCGAGCTGAGTCACCGTCGCCCGCGAGTTCTGCCAGCGGCCCGCGTTGGTGATGGCCTGCCCGGCGGCCACTGTGTACAACCGCATGAGTCCCTCGTCGAACGGGTCGAACGCGGATGCGGTGACGCTGTAGATGTTCAGGGATCCGACGAGTTCCTGTTTCTCGTCGAGATTGCTGACCACCAGCGGAAGCGACAGGCTCGCCCGAACTCCGATTCGTTGCGCGGTTTCCGCGAATTCCGGCCAACGCTCGTGGGATTCACTGATTTTGGTCCGCACCGGAGTGCGCGACATCGCCGATTCCAGACAAGGCCCCCGGCCAGCCGCGTACTGCTGGTCATCCAGATCGACCGCTCGCGCGTCGGTGCTAGCTGCGGTGCGCGCAGCAGGCCAGTCGAGCACAGTGATGCTCACCGAATCGGCGTTTGGAATTGCGGCGACAGCGGTATCGGCGACCCGGGCCGCAATGAGGTCCAGATGCTCTTCCGCGGCGAACAGGTCTCGTAGGCCTTCGATCGCCTCGGCTGTGGTGGTCAACCTGGCGAGTGGTTCCAGAATGTCATCATTCATCAGTGCCCTTCGCGTATGCGATTGCCGCTACTGCGGGCACACTGACCTCACCCTACGCCCTGGTAGGGGCGCCGCGTACCAGTCAGCCTGGGCCGGGCCCGCCTACATCTTCGTGTAGCGGGCCATGGCGAAGCTGTACAGGCCGTAGGTGACGAGGCCCAGCGCTGCGGCGATCAGCAACGCTGCGCCAAAGGGCTGAGCCCCAAGCGTTTTCAGCGCGCCGTCGAGCCCGGTCGCTTTGCTGGGATCATCTCGGCCTGCCGCGATGATGACCACGATCCCGGTCCCCACTATCGCCAGACCTTTGGCGACATAGCCCACTATGCCCAGCCGGCGCACCAGAGCACTGGACGTGCCCTTCAGGTCGCTCAGGAAGGTTCGGCTGGCGCCCTTGTAGATGTGATAACCACCGACGGCGACGATCACGACGCCACCGGCGATGAGCGCGAAAGTGCCGATGCCGGTTTGCATCAGGCGGGCGCTCATTCCGGCGTTCTGCTCGCCCGCGGACTTTCCGGTTCCGCGGGCAAATCCGAAGGCGGAGTATGCAAGTGCGGAATACACCACCGCCAGCCCGAACGCTTTCGCGCGATCCGACGCTTCGGCCCACGCGCCTTGCGACTTGGGATCGGTGGACCGGCCGACCGCGGTTTCCACCAGGCGCCACAGCGCCATCGCCAAAAACCCCACCGTCGAGACCCAGAGTGCGATATCGCCGCCCTGCCTGGCAGCGACCTCGGCCAGCGCTCCGGATTGGTCGGCATCGCCGCCACCGGCGCCCAGCGCGATCCGGATGGCCAGGTAGCCCACGGCGATGTGCAGGAGACCGCTCACCACATAGCCGAACCGGGCGAATCGTTCGAAGGTCCCGTTCTGGACGATTTCCGTCACAGTCGTCGAAGAGGTGTCGTCAGCCATCAGAGACAATCGTAGGCAACGCCGGCAGCGGCATGTGGAAACATCGCCCCGGTGTCCCCGCCCATCACCATCCACGAGCTGCAAATGGCTGATCCGGCGGACGCCTGGACGCGAGCCGGGTTCACCGTCGACTCCGGCGGTGACGCCGATGCCGTCTCCCGTATCGGCGGGGTCGGCATCCGGCTGGTCGGCCGCAGCCGCGGCTCCGGCATCGTCGGGTGGTCGTTGGACGGCCTGGCGGCGGATCGCTCCATCGGTGACCTCGACGGAATCCCGACGACGAGCTCAGCAGCGGCGCAGGCAACACCGGCCACCCACCCGAACGGCGTCGTCGTCATCGACCACGTCGTCCTGCTCTCCCCCGACCTCGGTCGGACGGTGGAGTCACTGGCGGCGGTCGGTCTGCACGTGCGCCGGGAACGCGACGGCGAACTCGGTGGACGTCCGATCCGCCAGCTCTTCTTCCGGTTCGGCGACGTGATCGTCGAGGCGGTCGGCTCACCGGAGACGGCACACGAGGGACCGTCCACCCTCTGGGGGATCACCTACGTCGTCGTGGACATCGACGCCACGGCCGCGTTCTTCGGTGATCGCACGGCACCGGTGAAGGATGCGGTCCAGCCGGGGCGCCGGATCACCACGCTGCGGCATCTCGAGCTGGGGATGTCGGTGCGGACGGCGTTCATCTCGGCGCGTCGCAGAGGTGACGGTTCGGCACCTTTGCCTATCCTCGGCGCATGACCGACACCGACGACGCAGTCGTGATCCACACCGACGGCGGGTGCCGACCCAACCCCGGGCCCGGCGGCTGGGGGGCGGTGCTGCGCCAACGTCACCACGTCCGCGAGATGTGCGGCGGCGAACCCAACGAGACCAGCAACAACCGGATGGAGTTGACCGCACCGATCATGGCACTGGAGGCGCTCACCCGGCCCGTGGTGGTGCACCTGTACACCGACAGCACCTACGTACGCAACGGCATCACCAAGTGGGTCCTGGGCTGGGAACGCAACGGGTGGAAGACCGCCGCAAGACAACCCGTGAAGAACGTCGACCTCTGGAAGCGGCTCCAGATCGCCTGCGCTCAGCACCAGGTCGAGTGGTTCTGGGTCAAGGGCCACTCCGGTATCGCCGACAACGAGTTGGCCGACGAGCTGGCGACCCGGGGGCTGCAAGAAGCGATCGCCGCGTCCCGCTAACTCACCGGTTGCGCCACCCGGCTGAGCATCGATGCGTAGCCGGACTCCTCCAGCTCGCGGCAATAGTGCTGGTAGACCTGACCGCCGCCCATGTAGACCAGGAAGGCTTCCGGCTTGCCCGGGACGTTCTCGCCGAGGAACCACGCCTTGGCCTTCTTGCCCTCGGTGTACATCACCGTGGCTTTGCCGGTGCGCTCGGTTTCCTCGGCCCACCACTGCTCGGACTCCGGGGTGGCTTCGAAGACGTCGACGCCGTTGTCCTGCGCCCAGCGCAGGGCACGCTGGAGCCATTGAGCGCCGAGCTGAATCGGCACCACCAGATTGGAATACGGCGTCTGCGGGCCCAGCGACATGAAGAAGTTCGGGAAGCCGTGCACCCCGATGCCCAGATTGGAACGCAGCCCGTCGCGGGCCCATCTGTCCCGCAACGTGATTCCGTCGCGGCCGGTGATGTCGATATTGGTCAGGGTGCCCGTCATCGCGTCGAAGCCGGTGGCGAAGATCAGTACGTCGAGCTCGTACTCGGTGTCCCCGACCCGCACCCCGGTGGGGGTGATCGCGGTGATGGGGACCGCTGCGGTGTCGATCAGCCGCACGTGATCCAGGTTGAACGCGTGGTAGTAACCGTGGCCCGTCGGAACACGTTTGCCGTTGAACGAGTAGGTCTTCGGGCTCAACAGGTCGGCGGTGGCGGGGTCCTTCACGATTTCCCGGATCTTGGACCTGATGAACTCCGAGGCCAGCTCGCTGGCTTCATGGTTGGTGGCCAGATCGTTGAAGCACTCGTTGGCGAAGTGGAAACCGCCCTCGTTCCATTTGCCTTCGAAGATGGCGCGGCGCTGTTCATCCGACACCTCCAAGGCGCCGAAGGCCGCCGGTTCCATCGCGACTCCGAAGGGATGGTTGGCGGCTTTTTCGTAGATCGCGTCGTAGTTGTCGCGCAACCACGTCATGTCGTCGTCGGTGACGGCGTCGTTCGTGGTCTCGACGACGAAGTTGGGGGTGCGCTGGAATACCACCAATTCACCTACCTGGGGCGCGATCTCGGGCACGATCTGAATCCCCGAGGCACCGAGCCCGATGAGACCCACCCGTTTGCCTGCCAGGTCCACCCCCTCCCGCGGCCAGTGCGCGGTGTGGTACTTCTGGCCGGCGAAGGTGTCGATGCCGGGGATGTCCGGGTAGATGGCCTGAGACAGCACACCCATGCCGCTGATCAGGTACTTGGCCACGAGGGCTGCGCCCCCCTCGATCTGCACCGTCCAGGTGTTGGCCACCTCGTCGTAGCGGGCGGATTGGACGCGGGTATCGAGCCGGATATCGCGGCGCAGGTCAAGGCGATCGGCGACGAAGTTGAGGTAGGCCAGCACTTCTGGTCCCGCCGGGTAGCGCTGGGACCACGACCACTCCTCGCGTACTTCCTTGGAGAACGAAAACGAGTAGTAGCTGTACTCGCTGTCGGTCCGCACCCCTGGATATCGGTTGGCCAACCAGGTACCGCCGACGCCGTCCTGGGCGTCGAGGACGATTGTGTCCAGGCCGATCTCCCGGAGATGGTGCAGAATCGCCAGGCCGGAGAAACCGGCGCCGATCACGATCGCGTCAACGTGAGTGCGAGATTCGATGGTCATCTTCTGAGTCCTTCGGTTAGGCGGAAGCCGGTTGAGTGGAGTGCCGGTGGGCTCCGGCGGTGCGTCGCGCGTGATACCAGGCCGCCATCGTCGCGACGGCCAGATCGGCGGCAGCCAGATTGCCTGCCTGCAAGGGGAATACGTGCTGCTGTCCGGCTGCGACATCGAAGGTGACGTCGACACCCGCATCCCGGGCCAGGGCGTACAGCCTGGTGGCGTCGGCGTAGAGCGACTCGATGTCGGATGCGGTGATGTACAGCGACGGGAACCCGGTGAAGTCGGCGTAGAGCGGGTTCACCAGCGGGTCTCTTGCGTCAGCTCCTCCGGAAAGGTACCGATCGATGTTGCCCTGCAACCCTTCTCGGGTGATGAGGAAATCTTCTGCGTCGTTGGACACCAGCGTCTCCCCCGTGTTCTCCATATCGAGCCAGGGTGAGATCGTCATGACCAGCCCGGGCGCCCGTCGCCCGTCGCGCTGCAGGCGCAGCGTGGTGGCGATGGCGATGCTGGCGCCCGCGCTGTCGCCGACGAAAGTGATGTCCGCGGGGCTGGTTCCGTGATGGACCAGGGCGTCGAAAACGGCGGTGGCGTCGTCGAGTTGCGCCGGGTAGGGATGCTCGGGAGCGCGCCGGAAGTCGGCGACAAAAGCATGGGCGCCGCAGGCCGTCGCCACGTGGCCGGCCAGCTTGCGGTGACTTGCCGACGACCCCAGCGCGAAGCCGCCACCGTGCAGGAACACCAGCACCTGGGCGGGATCCGCCGTCAGGGGCGTCACAAGAATTCCGGGCACGCCGCCGATTTCGGTGGATTTGTACGTAACGCCTTCCGGCTCGGTGGTCACCCGCTGCCAGTCCTCGAACAGCCACCGCATCAGCCGCAGTGACATGTCGGGGTTGGCGATGAACTCTTCGGTCCACTCGGCATAGATGCGGCCCAGCGGATCTGTCGGTTGGGTGGTCATTGGGTCTCCTGATTCCTCGACCGCGGCTGTGACCTGCCGCACTGAAACCAGTCTGTGGTCGCCCCGCACACCCGCCGCGAGGTGTCGCAAATTGACGCACTGCTGTCTCACCGTGATGCACGTCACTGCGACATCCGCGCGCCGCAGCAGGCTTCAGACACCCCAGAACTTCGCACAGGAGAAGCCCAATGAACCGTCTGGACAACAAGATCGCCCTGGTCACCGGCTCGTGCCGAGGAATAGGGCACGCCATCGCCGAAGCCTTCGCCCGGGAGGGCGCCACCACCATCGCCACCGGCCGGTCCAAGACCGACGAATCGTTCGGGCCGCGCTCGGCGGGCATCGACTACCGCCAGCTCGACGTCTCGCAGGAAGACGATTGGGCGACGGTGATCGACGACGTGCTCGACCGCTATGGCCGCATCGACGTCCTCGCCAACAACGCCGGCATCATCGCCTACCAGGCACTGCACGAACTGAGCGTGTCCGACTGGGAACGCGTCATCGCGACCAATCAGACCGGAACCTTCCTGGGCATGCGCTCGGTGATCCCACACATGGTCAGCCGGCGCAGCGGCTCGATCATCAACGTGTCGTCGATCTGGGGGAATGCGGCGGTGTCCGGCGCGCACGCCTATCACGCCACGAAAGGTGCCGTGCGCAACATGTCCAAGAGCGCGGCGATCAGCTACGCCAAGGACAACGTGCGGGTCAATTCCATCCATCCCGGATTCATCAAGACGCCTCTGACGGATGCGCAGGAAGTCGAGATCAACGAATTCGTGGTGGCGCAGACGCCGATGGGTCGCGCGGGCCGACCGGAGGAGATTGCCAACGGGGTGGTGTTCCTGGCCTCCGATGAGGCGAGCTTCGTCACCGGCTCAGAGCTGGTGATCGACGGCGGATACCTGGCGCAGTAGATCATCCGGCAGGCTCGCTATCCAGAAAGATTGTAGGTCTTGAGCTTTCGATGGATGGTCGCGCGCGACACGCCCAGCAGCTCCGCGGCCTTGGACCGGTTGCCGCCGGCCTCCTGCAGCGCCCGGCGGATGGTCTCCATCTCGGTGCGCTCGATCATCGACCAGGAGCGGTGCGCCCGCAACGAATCGGGCAGCTGGTCGAGCTGCACCACGCCCCGGGCGCCTTCGGCCACCAACTGGGCCACCAGAGTGCGCAGCTCGGCGAGGTTGCCCGGCCACCCCGCGGCTTCCAACGCTCGTCGGGCGTCGTCGCTGATGGTCAGTCGCAGTCCGGGAGAGCGTTGTGCCGCAAAGGCATTCCAGAGCGCGGGCAGGTCGGCTGCCCGTTCCCGCAGCGGAGGCACCCACACCATCGCCACACCCAGCCTGGTGGCTGCGGCCTCGGCGTCGGCCTGGGTGGCCGATGTCGCCGTCAGCAGGATGGAACCGCGACCGGTGTTCGCGTCGATCAGCGAACGCAGGGCGGCGAGTGCCCGGGGGTCGAGGTGTTCTATCCCGCGGACCACCACGCGGGTGGAGCCGGTGACGGCATCGGCGAGCTCGTGCAACCACATCTGATCGCCGACGATCTGGCGCTGCGCGGTGTGCACCACCACGACGTCGGCCTGCACCGACCCCGGCTGGTACGGACGTCCCATCGCCAGTGAGGTCTTGCCGCTACCCGGTTCACCGGCAATGAGCAGAGCGGTGCGCGCCGAGATGTGGCGGCTCACGTGGTGGGCTGCGCTCAGCCACGACTTCGACTGTCCCACCAGCCCACCCGAGGGTGACCTGCCGTGCCCCACCGCCATCCGTGGCGCCGGGCTCAACGCGGCCACCAGCCCTGCGCCGGCGTCGAGCACGGCGGCGTCGATGGCCGTTGTCCCGATGGACAGTTCGGCGGTCAGCCGGGCATCGTGCCGCAGTCCCGCCGACAGGTGACCGATCAGGTCGACGTCGGTCTGCGTCAGCTCCCCCGCGCGTCGACTCCGCATCGTGAGCCCGTCGGGGCCGAACGCCACCACCGGACCGTCGTGCCGTGCGGAGGCGTCGAGGAACGCCGCCAGCATGGCCCGGGAACCGGGCTGCGCCACGTCGAGAACATGCTGCTGTAACTGCGCGGCAAGCGAATTCGTCAACGGCAGCAGCAGGCCGCTGCGTTCGTCGATCTTGGTCGACATCGTGACCGCGGCCAGCAGCTTCCCGGTGATGGGGTGCCACACGGGAGCACCGGTGCACAGCGCATTGTGGTAGACGTCGGCGAAGTGCTCGGCTCCCTCGATCAGCACGCTCTTGCCCGAGGCGATCGCTGTCCCCACCCCGTTGGTGCCTACTGCGTCCTCGGCGAGCACGGCGCCGCGCACTGTCCCGAGCCGGTCCAACTGGTTCATCGCCGACGAGTCCAGCGACCACCGCTGCACGATGCGGCCCTGAGCGTCGGCGAGCAGCAGACCCATGCCCGATCCCGCAAGGTCCTCGGCGGCGCGGGCCATGGGCGCCTGGAACATCTCGAGCAGGTGATTGTCGATCAGGTCCTCGTCGACGCGGGGAACGTCGCGGACATTGGCCGGTGCTCCCAGCGCGCTTTTTGAGCGCAGCCACGATTCGAGCAGGTCAGGCGGTACCGCAAGACCCGGCTCGGAGGCGGTGAGGAATTGCGCGCGCAGCTCCTCGAGCCTGGAACCGCTGGGTCGTACCGACACGAACACTCCTCGAATGCGATCTAGATCACAAAAGCCTAGACCCGATCTTGCGACCGGAGGCGCGCCTGGGCGCCGACTGTCTCAAAAAGACGCACTCGTATCCGGCATCACATTCCGGCTTTAGCGTGATCTCAGACCGCGGTGATGTCCCCCGCAGGCAGCAGAACTCCCATCGACCGAATACGAGGAACCATGACGACGACGCTGGCCGCACCTTCCGATACCGCCGTTGTGCACGGCCGACGTGTCCCCACCGGACTGTTCATCGCCGGTGCCTGGCTCTCGACGGACACCACCTTCGCAGTCCTCGACCCGGCCACCGGTGAGCAGATCGCCGCAATGTCCGACGGCGGACCCCTTGACGCAGAGGCCGCTCTTGACGCGGCAGTAGCCGCGCAGGACCAGTGGCGCCACGTCGCGCCGCGTGAGCGCGCCGACCTGTTCACCCGCGCCCACCGGCTCCTGCTGTCACGCGCCGACGAGTTCGCCGACGTGATGACCGCCGAGAGCGGCAAACCGCTGGCCGAGTCCCGCGCCGAGTTCGCGCTGTCGGCGGAGTTCTTCCTCTGGTACACCGAGCAGATCGCGCACCTGCACGGCAGTTATGCGCCCGCCTCGCACGGCGGGTACCGGGTGATCACCACCCATCAGCCGGTCGGGCCTGCTCTGCTGATCACCCCGTGGAACTTTCCCATGCTCATGATCGCCCGCAAGGCAGGTGCGGCGCTGGCCGCCGGCTGCCCCGTGATCGTCAAGTCCGCCAAGGAAACTCCGCTGACCTGCGCCCTGTTCGTCGAAACCCTGCGCCAGGCGGGCTTTCCCGACGGTGTGGTGAACCTGGTACACACCACGTCGTCCGCCGCGGTGTCGGCGACCCTGATGGCCGACGACCGCCTGCGCAAGGTGAGTTTCACCGGGTCCACCGGCGTCGGGGCCACCCTGCTGGAACAGGCCGCGCCCGGCGTCATCAACACATCGATGGAACTCGGCGGCGACGGGCCGTTCATCGTGCTCGACGACGCAGACGTCGAGCTGGCCGCGCAGCAGGCGGTGGTCTGCAAGTTCCGCAACGCCGGGCAGGCGTGTGTGGCGGCCAACCGGATCATCGTGCACAGTGCGGTGGCCGAGGCGTTCACCGCGCGGTTCGTCGAACTCACCAGGCAGCTCAGAGTCGGCAACGGTTTCGAGGCGGGTGTGGATGTCGGGCCCATCATCTCGCAGCGCCAACGCGACACGGTGGTCGACCTGGTGGAGACGCTGCGTGCCACCGGTGCCGACCTCCTCGTCGGGGGCTCGGCCCACGCCGGCGCCGGATACTTCTTCGAGCCCACGGTGTTTCGGATCCACGGCCAACCCGACGAACTGTGCAGCCGCGAACTGTTCGCCCCCGTCGCCACCATCTACGAAGTGGACTCCACGGCTGAGGCGATCGCGTTCGCCAACAACACCAAGTACGGACTGGCCGCCTACGTGTTCACCAAAGACCTGTCGCGGGCCATCGCCGTCGGTGAGCGGCTGGACTTCGGCATGGTCGGCATCAACCGCGGCATCATGGCCGATCCCGCGGCGGCCTTCGGCGGGGTGAAGGCCTCCGGCCTCGGACGCGAAGGCGGACACGACGCCATCTACGACTACCTCGAACCGAAGTACCTCGCCGTCACCGTCAACGAGGAAGAAGGCCTGTCATGACCAGCATCATCACCGCACCGGCGCCGGTGCGC
Source organism: Mycobacterium sp. (assembly GCA_040512325.1). Classification (GTDB taxonomy): domain Bacteria; phylum Actinomycetota; class Actinomycetes; order Mycobacteriales; family Mycobacteriaceae; genus Mycobacterium. Next base: position 21,601 of record JBEVFK010000014.1, read on the forward strand.
ACCACCAACGAATTGGGCGTCGGTCTGCTCCGGCAGCCGGCCACCGTGTTGTTCGGAGCGGGGCAACGGCGTCAGCTCCCACGAGTGGTCAGTGCCATCGCAGAGCGCGTCCTGATGGTCACCGATGCCAGGATGGCCGCCAGCGTGGAGTTCGGCCAGTTGGTCGAAGCGCTGCAGCGGCAGGGTGTTTCGGTGGACGTGTATGACGGCACCGAGCCCGACCTCCCGCGCCGCAACGTCGTCGAGCTCATCACCCGGTTCGGCAACAGCTCGGTTCAGGCCATCGTCGGCATCGGCGGCGGCTCGTGCATGGACCTGGCGAAGGTCGCCTCGGTGGTACTGAGGCACGGCGGCGACGTGCGCGACTATTACGGGCAGTTCCTGGTCCCGGGGCCGGGCATTCCGGTGATCACCGTGCCTACCACCGGCGGCACCGGTGCCGAAGTCACCTGCATCTCCGTGGTTTTCGACGAAGACCAGGGCATGAAAGTGGGTGTTGCGAGCCCCCACCTGGAGGCCCACACGGCGATCATCGATCCCGAACTCACGCTGACCTGCCCACCGGGTCTGACCGCCGCGTCGGGCGCCGATGCGCTGTCACATCTCATCGAATCGTTCACCGGCCGGGCGAAGAACCCCGACGCCGACCAGTTGGCGAACACCCTGTATGCGGGCAAGAACCTGCTGGCCGATGTATACGCACGCACTGGTCTGGCGCTGCTGAACAACTCCCTGCCCGCGGTGGCGGCCGATCCGGGCGACCTCGCGGCACGGTCCGACACCCTGTTCGGCGCGTACTGCGCAGGCATGGCGATCAACACCGCGGGCACCGCCGGAGCTCACGCCATCCAATCTCCGATCGGCAACCTCACCCACACCCCGCACGGATTCGGCATCAGCGCCCTGCTGCCGTATGTGATGCGCTACAACCTGCCGACCAGAGTGCCGGAGTTCGCCGAGATCGGCCGCATCCTCGGAGTGGCCGCAACAACGGATTCCGAAGAGCAGCAGGCACAATCGGCCATCACGCGTATCGAGATCATCCTCGAGACGCTCGGCGCACCGCTGGATCTGCGCACGCTCGGACTCGAGCCCGCCGACTTCGACTTCGTGGCCACACAGGCCATGCTGGCCACCCGCTTGACGGACAACAATCCCCGCGAGCTGACCACCGGTGCGGTGGTGTCGATCCTGGAGAAAGGCTACGACGGCGACCGGAGCTGGTGGCAGCTGTGAGCATGCCCCCGGTCGCCGTGCTCGGCGCGGGCTCCATCGGGGTGTCATTCGCCATCCTGTTCGCCTGTAACGGCTTCTCGGACGTGCGCGTGTACGACCCGTTCGACGAGGCGCTGCCGCGTGCGGCTGCCGACCTGCGCGAACGGCTCAAGCAGCTGACCGCCCACGGCGGCGCCGATCCCGCCGACGCCGAAGCCCGGGTGCGGTTCACCGCTGATCTGAATGTCGCGCTCTCGGGTGCGGGATTGGTCCAGGAGTGTGCACCCGAACAGGTGGACCTCAAACAGCGGCTGTTGCGCCAGGCCGGCGCCGGAACCGCGGCGGACGTTCCGCTGGCCAGTTCGAGCTCGGCGAT
>JBEVFK010000015.1:0-17637 GCA_040512325.1 Mycobacterium sp.
CTAGGGCTCGGTCACACGCTCCAGCAACCGGCGTGTCAGTTCCATCCGCCACTCGGGCACCGTGCCGGACACCCGTACCAGGCCGGGCTCGAAGTCGATACCGGTGACCTGCAGACCATGAGGCAGCTCCGGCATTTGGAGCCGGTAGGCGGGTGTCCGCAGCGGTAACCGCCAGCGGCGGCGGCGCAGGGTGACCGCACGGGGCTTCAAGGCCAGCGCCGAACCGTCGAGTTCGGCGTCGACCTCCACATGCCCCAGCCGTGGGCGCCGAGCCCAGCGCAGTCGCGCCACCCCGTCGTCGCCGACGGCGCCGGCGAACCGCGGCACCATCAGGACGAAAAGGTCGTCGAGTGCGGCTGTCGGCACGTCGAGGGTGAGGTGAACCGGCGCGGCCACCACTGTCGGTGGAGTGCCCGGGCGCACATGGACATTGTGCAACACCGCCGCGGCATGGGCGAATGTCGTGGATTGCCAGTCGATGTCGACGGCGGCGAGGTGTACGTCATCGAGCTGTCCGACGGACAGGCGTCGCACATCGAGGCGGGAATCGAACTCCGAGACGGTCATCGTGATGGGGCCGCCGTCAGCCTGCAGCGTCATCCGCCGGCCCACGACCAGCCGCTTCACCGTCAGGAACACCGTGCGGTAGGCGGCAGCGGCACCGGCGGACACCGGCGGGACCGAAACGGCCGTCGACCAGAGGGCCCCGACCATGTCCAGCGGGCGAAACGGATCCCAGCGCCGGACAGAGCGGTCCTCGGTCATGGGCCCACTCTATGTTGGGGACATGAACCGTCTTCTCGAGAACCGAAGTGCCGTCGTGGTCGGCGGCAGTCGCGGTGTCGGCCGCGCGGTCGCCGAACTGCTGGCCACGCTCGGGGCGGCCGTGGTGGTCAACGGTCGCGCCGAGGACGCGGTCTCGGACACGGTGAACGCGATCACCGCAGCGGGCCACGCCGCGATCGGTTTCGCCGGTTCACCGGCTGACGAAGCGACCGCCGAAGCGCTGATCGGCACCTGCGTCTCGCACTACGGGCGCATCGACATCCTGGTCAACTGCGCCGGCATCGCCGAACCGCCGGAGTCGTCGATCCTGACCATCACCGGGGCGCAGTTCGACGACCTGATGACCAGCCATCTCGGCACCGTCTTCCACTGCTGCCGCGCCGCGGCACCGCGCATGGTCGCCCAATCGGCCGGGGCGATGGTCAACACCAGCTCGTTCGCCTACCTCGGCGATTACGGCGGCACCGGCTATCCCGCCGGGAAGGGGGCCGTCAACGGTCTGACGATGGCGATCGCCGCGGAACTGCGGGAGCACGGGGTACGGGCCAATGTGGTCTGCCCGGGCGCGAAGACCCGGCTGTCCACCGGAGCCGACTACGAGGGCCAGATCCAGACCCTGCACCAACGAGGGCTACTCGATGAGATCTCCATGCAGGGAGCGCTCGCCCCGGCACCGCCGGAGTACGTCGCCGCGTTGTACGCCTACCTGGTCAGCGACCTCGCCGAGCACGTGACCGGACAGATCCTGATCGGAGCGGGCAACTTCGTCGGCCGATTCGACCGGCCGGCACCGGCGCTACTGGGCTACCGGGACCACGACACGTCACCGCCGTGGAGCCTGGATGAGCTCCACGGCATGGTGAGTGCGAAGAGTTAGCCGATCTGGCGAGGCGTGACGGTGACCGTACCCGCGCCCGGCGTGGGGCGGCCGGGATCGACCGGTGCCGGAGCACCGCTGGTGGCGGCGGCACCGGAGGTCGGGATCGAGCCACCGGGGGGCACCAGGGAATGGGTGTTCGGGGCCACCGGCTGCTCCTGGCCCGGGGCCAGGTCGCAGTTCAGGCGCAGCTTCACGGTGCGGCCCGAGGGCTGCTGCTCGATCACCATGCACTGCGACTGGGGCAGGTCGTTGCCGATGCCGCCGCCGAAGACACCCTTGTAGCCAAGGTTCTTGAGTATGGCGATCGCCTTGCCGTACGGCTCGCCGGTGACGTCGGGCAGCTCGGCGCCGGCATGCCCGGCACCGATCACAGCCATCGAGACCGCGGCACTGGCACCGCCGACGAGCAGAGCAAGCTTTCTCACAACAGGCTTTTGCACAAGACCCCATCTTTCCGTTGCTGCGGTGTGAACCTATCGCAGTCGCTGGCGCGGTGAAACTCCAGCCAAGACGTCCGGGTTATCGACGGGCGCGGCCGAAACGTTTCGCCTCTTCAAGAAATCCCAGCTCAGCCGGTGTTTCCGCGCAGGATGTCGGCAGCGCAGCGCAGCCGGGTATGGCCGGTTTGCTCCATGCAGATCCGCACCGGCGACTCGGTTTCATACGGTGGCGGCACGGTCGGGGTGGTGGTGAGCACCGGGTTGGGGATCTCCGCGGGACTCGTCGACCACAGACTGCGGTCGGTGTACTGGAGGGTGGCGCAGTACACGGTGGTGCCTTCGGCGGTCACACCGGTGGCGCCCGACGGTGAGCAGTCGCCGCCGACGGCCGCGGGTGCGGCGGCCCCGGTGGTCGTCGGCGTCGTGGTGTCCGATGAGGTGGTATCCGGTGAGGAGGTCGGGCTGTCGGTATCGGTCTCGGTCTCGGTGACCACCTCGGTGGAGGTGCTCTCCGTCGGCGCACTGGAGACCGGCGGGGGCAGCGGCGCGGCCGAGTCGGTGGTGGTCGCCACCGCGGTGGTGGTGCGGGAATTGTCGGCGCCGGTTTCTCTGTCGGCGGTGAATTCGCCGATCGCGAAGGTCACCGCGACCACCAGCAACACTGCCAGCACGACGGGCACGAGGACGCCGGGTCTGGCCCAGCCGCCCCGGGGAGCCGGCTGGGCGGCGGTGGCCAGCTGGGTTGCCTCGACCGGCCGGCCAGGGGCCCGGGCGGGCGCGGCTGTGCCGACCGGGTGGCTCTCCCCGATTTGATGGGACAGGGCGCGCGCGAAGTCCACGCAGCGGGTGTAACGGTCGGCCGGGTCTTTCGCCAGCGCCTTGCCCACCGCGGAGTCCAGATGCGCCAGTTCGGGCCGGCGTTGCCCCAGGCTGGGCGGCGCGGCCGTGAGGTGCTGGCTGATCACCACCGCCGGATTGGCGTTCTGAAACGGCGGCACCCCGGTCAGGAGATGAAACGCGGTGGCGGCGAGGGCGTACTGGTCGGCGCGTCCGTCCAGGGTGGGGGAGCCCATCAGCTGTTCGGGGGCGGCGTAGGACACCGTGCCCACCGTCATGTTGGTCGCGGTGAGCCCGCTTGCCTCGTCGGCGCGACGGGCGATGCCGAAGTCCGCCAGCATGATTCGCTGATCTGCAGTGCCCGGATGAGAGATCAGGATGTTGGCCGGCTTGACGTCGCGGTGCAGGAGACGGCGGTCGTGGGCATAGTCGAGTGCCTCGGCGACGGCGGTGACGATCTCGACCACCTGCTCAGGTGGTAGGCCCTGTGGCTGGGCCGCCAGCAGATCTCCGGCGTCGGTGCCCGCCACATAGTCCATCGAGATCCACAGCTGACCGTCGAACTCTCCGCGGTCGTGCACCCCGACGATGTGCGGATGCCACAACCCGGACGCGAGGTCGGCTTCCCGGGCGAAGCGGTCGCGGAATTCACGGTCGGCGCTCACCGACAGCGGCAGCACCTTCAGTGCGTCCTCGCGCGGCAGCCGGGGGTGTGCGGCGAGGTAGACCTCACCCATACCGCCTGCACCCAGCAGACGGATGATGGTGTAGCCGGCAAACGTGGCACCTTCCGCCATCGGCATGTGGCGCATGTTACAGGTGCGCGGCAGGTGTCAGTGCAGGGCAAGCAGGCCGCGGGTGCGCGCCCGGACGGCAGCCAGCGGCTCATCCGGCACCCCGAGTACCCGCAGGCAGGCATCGGCGACGCGTTCGGCCAAAGCGGTGCCTTCGGGGGCGGTGTGCTCTGCCGATCTCGCGGCGCGCATGTTCACCAGTGCCTCGACGAGCCGGAACGGCAGATCAGCGGTGTCTTCGTCGATGGGGGTCGTCCGGCCGGTACCGATCTCGGCCGCGGTGGACCGGCTGACTCGCAGATAGTGCAGCCGCAACCGCTCCCGATCGTCCCAGAACGAGGCCAGGCGAGCCTCGCGCAGCTCGGGCAGCAGGTACAGCGCCCCGAGGTTCCAGCGTCCGGTGAGCAACTGTGAACCGTCGAAGGCGGCCAGGGCGTGCAGTTGTTCGGCCTCCGACAACGCCGTGTCGCGGTCGGCGAGCCGTTCGGCGAAGCGCAGTGACGGGGTGACCGTCTGGTGCAGCAGTGCCGAGAGGATCTCGTCCTTGGTGCGGAAGTAGTGGTACAGCGAAGCCTGCCGGACGCCGACTGCCTCGGCGATGGCACGGGTGGATGTGGTGGCATAACCACGGGTGGTGAAGAGTTCACCTGCCGCGTCGAGAATCTCGTCGCGTGCACTACTGCCCGGCCGCCGACGGTTGGTGAGGCGAGGCCTGCCGCGCGTAGTGGTCACCGCCCCATCGTGTCTCAGCAACCCGGCATTGTGGAGCCTCCCGCTTTTCTGTCACACGACAGAAACACACGCGACGTAGCGGTTACTTGCGCTCATCGTTTGGTTACGTCCGCGACACCAACCACGGCATCACGACGGGAAAACTGTCAACCGACAGGCTGCGGCTCACTGTGGTGCCGCCCTGACAAGTTCCACCGACCGGCGGGAGTGACGGATGGCCAGTGCCACCTCCGAGATCGACGCGAGAAGCGAACCCGCGCCGGGGACCGCCGACGGGACGGTCGCCGCCGTCGACGACCTGCATGTGACCTTTCGGCGCAACGGCAAGGACGTGCATGCGCTACGCGGCGTGACCTTGCGGATAGCGCCGGGAGAGATCGTCGGGCTGGTCGGTGAATCAGGTTCGGGGAAAAGCGTTCTCGGGTTCAGCATGCTGGGTCTGCTGCCCGGCCACGCCCGCATCGAGGGATCGGTGCAGGTGGCCGGCTCCGACATGATCAGCGGTGACCCCAAGCTGCTGCGCAAGGTGCGTCGTCTCGACCTCGGCGCCATCTTCCAGGATCCGATGACGTCGCTGAACCCGACGATGCGCATCGGAAGGCAGGTGGCGGAAGCCACCGGCAGCGATGAGGAAGCCCTGCGGTTGCTCACCGCGGTCGGCATCCCCGACCCCAAACGCCGGATGCGGGCCTACCCACACGAACTCTCCGGCGGACTGCGGCAGCGGGTGATGATCGCCATCGCCATCGCCGGGGACCCCGAACTGATCATCGCCGACGAACCGACCACCGCGCTGGATGTGACCGTCCAGGCCCAGGTGCTGATACTGCTGCGCCGCCTGCGCGACGAGATCGGCTGCAGCATTGTGCTCATCACCCACGACCTCGGCGTGGCCGCGCAGATCGCGGACCGCATCGCAGTGTTGTACGCCGGGCGCATCGCCGAGATCGGCCCCACGCCGGCCGTGCTGTCGGCGCCCGCGCACCCTTACACTCACGGACTGCTGCGCTCACGGTTGACGTTGGAGACCTCGCGCCACCGGCGGCTGGCTGCTCTGGCGGGAGTGGTGCCCAGCCCGGTCGCCCCGTTACCGGGGTGCGCGTTCGAACCGCGGTGTCTGCTGTCGACGGCCGACTGCACCCGCACCCCGCCGGATCCGGTGGACGTCGCCCCCGGGCGCGTCAGCGCCTGCATCCTGCCTGCTGACCAGGTGGGAGCCGAGCTCGGCACCAAGTCCACCAACACCACGGAGGCTTACCCGGATCCGCCCGACGTAGTGGTGGGTGGCCCTGTCGAATTGCCGGCCGTCACCGTGCGTGAGGTCACGAAGGTCTTCTCGGTGAAGCGGCGCTGGCTGGACCGTTCGAAAGACAACCACGGCAAATTGCATGCCCTGCGCGGTATTTCGCTCGATGTTGCCCAAGGTGAGTCCGTCGCCCTGGTCGGCGAGAGCGGCTCGGGGAAATCGACCCTGCTCCGGGTGATCGCCGGGCTCGAAACGCCGTCCGCCGGCACCGTCGCACTCTCCGGAGACGCCAAGCCGCAGATGGTGTTCCAGGATGCCGGTGCGTCACTGACGCCGTGGCTGTCGGTGGGGGAGCTGATCAACGAACGGCTCAAGGACGCCGGCATGTCGCGCGGACAGCGCCGCGACGCCGTAGCCGACGTGCTCGAGCGGGTCGGACTCCCGCTCGAGGTGGCCAAGTCGCGGTCAGCTCAACTCTCCGGCGGTCAACGCCAACGGGTTTCGCTCGCCAGGGCCACCGTGGTACCTCCCTCGGTGCTGTTGTGCGATGAACCCACCAGTGCGCTCGACGTGTCCTTGGCCGCGTCGGTGCTCAACCTGATCGGCGATCTGCGGCGCACCTTGAACATGTCGGTGGTGTTCGTCACCCATGACCTGTCGGTGGCCCGGGTGGTCGCGGACCGCGTTGCCGTCATGTACCTGGGCCGCATCGTCGAGATCGGACCGGTCGAAGAAGTGATCGCCCACCCGGTACATCCCTATACCCGGGCACTGATCGACTCGATTCCCGACCTGGGGCGCGAAACCCGGCTGCTGGCAGGCGAACCGGCGAGTCCGTTGTCGCCGCCCACCGGCTGCGCCTTCCATCCACGCTGTCCCATCGCCATCGACGCGTGCAGTGACGTCGCGCTGGACGTACGGCTCGAGGGCCGCCCTGGCGGCATTCACCAGGTGGCTTGTATCGAAAGGAAGGCGAGCTGATGGCGGTTGTCGCCGATGGAGCAGTGCCGTTGCCCGGCGTTGCCGCAGGCGGAATGCGACGCATCTTCTCGGTGCCGACGTCGCGTACCACCGTCTTGAACTGGGCGGGATTCTCGCTGCTGTTCGTGGTCACGCTGGTGGCCCTCGCGGTGCCACTGTTGTCCCCCTACGATCCGTTGGTCCCCGCCGGCATGCCGTTGCAGGCCCCGGGCGCCGACGGCTTCCTGCTCGGCACCGACAACATCGGTCGCGACATCCTGTCCCGGGTGCTCTACGGCGTGCAGTCCAGTTGGTTCGCCGCGCTGGCAGTCGTGGCGCTGGGCCTGCTGATCGGCGGGCTGGTGGGACTGATCGCGGGTACCACCGGCGGCTGGGTGGACGCGGTGCTGATGCGGATCACTGACGGGTTCTTGTCCCTGCCCGCACCGGTATTGGCGATCGCGGTGGTGGCCGCGATGGGCCCGGGCTTCTTCCACACGCTGATCGCCGTGTCGATCGTGTGGTGGCCGTTCTACGCCCGACTGGTCCGCGGTGAAGTGGCCCGGCTGGCAGCCCGACCCCACGTGGAAGCGGCCAAACTCGCCGGCGTGGGCCGGTTCCGGCTCGCGTTCCGCCATCTGCTGCCGGGTGCGGTGCCCAACGCCCTGGTGGCGGCCAGCCTCGACATCGGCACCCTGATCCTCACCCTGGCTGCCCTGTCGTTCCTCGGACTCGGGCAGTCCGCCCCCGCCCCCGAGTTGGGTGCCGACGCCGCACGGAACCTGAGCTACTTCCTGCAGCAGTGGTGGATTCCGGTGATGCCGGGTCTGGGCGTGCTGGTGCTGGCGCTGATCGGCAACATCGCCGGCGACAGCCTGCGCAACCTGATGAAGACGTCATGAAGACCTTCATCGCATCGCGGGTGGCCGCCACCATCGCGATCCTGGTGGCCTTGACCGGTGTCATGTTCGTCCTGCAGCACATCTCGCCGCTGGATCCGGTGAAAGCCCAGATGGGAGCCCAGGCGTCGGCGGAAGCGGTGGCCGCGCGACGAGAAGCGCTGGGCCTCAACGAACCCATGCTGGCGCAGTTCTGGAACTACCTGACCTCCGCGGTTCAGGGTGATCTGGGCACGTCCTACCGGACCCGCCACGCCGTGGCGTCCGACCTGGGCGACTTCCTGCCCGCCACACTGGAATTGGCGCTCGCCGGCATCGCCGTGGCACTCGTGCTGGCAGTGCTGCTGGCCTTCTCCATGACGCTGAACTGGCGTGGCGCGGGTGCGCTGCGCGCAGTCCTCTACACCGGGGCGTCGGCGCCGATGTTCCTGCTCGGCATCCTCGGTTTGATCGTGTTCTACCAGCAGTTGGGCTGGGTACCGGCCAACGGCCGCATCGGCATCACCAACCCACCGGATGGTCCCACCGGACTGCTCACCGTCGACGGCCTGCTGCACGGCCGGTTCGACGTCGTCGCCGATGCGCTGCACCACCTGCTTCTGCCTGCGTTCGTGATCGCAATCGGCCCCGCGGTGGCCATCGGCCGGGTGCTGCGCTCGAGTCTGCTGTCCGACATGGACAGCGACTACGCCAGAACCGCTCGTGCCAAGGGTCTTTCGGAGAGCGCCATCATGGCCCGGCACATCTTGCGGAACTCGGTGGGTGCCGCACTGTCGATGACCGGACTGCAGATCGGCCTGATGTTCGCCGGTGTGCTGGTGATCGAGCAGGTGTTCGGCTGGCCGGGTATCGGCCAGTACATCGCGCAGAGCATCCCGGTTGCCGACTTCCCGGCCATCGCGGGTGTGACCCTGATGCTCGGCGCGCTCTATGTCCTCATCAACACCGCCGTCGACCTGTTGCAGGCCGCCGCGGATCCACGCATTGCCGTCACAGGAGGATAAATGCCAGAACAGCCACTGATCGTGGGCAACCCCGTACTGGTCGTCGTCGACATCCAGGAGGGCGGCGGGATGACCGCCGACGAGGCGGGCATCCCGGTGATGCCCGGCCACACCGAGCGTGTCGAGGTGGCCCAACGCCTGCTGGCCGCCGCGCGGGCCGCCGACATCCCGGTGGTGTTCTTCCAGGAGGTGCACCGGCCCAGCGGCGTGGACTTCGGCAGAGAACTCGACGGCACCGAAGGAGTGCACTGCGTCGAGGGGCAGCCCGGCACCGACCTGGAACCCAGTCTGCGGCCCATCCTGGATGGCTCCCGGCCCGAGTTCCATCTCGTCAAACGCCGGTACTCCGGTTTCATCGGAACCGAATTCGACATCGTGCTGCGCGGGCTGAAGGCCGACACGCTGATCCTCATCGGCGGGCTGACAGACGTCTGCGTGCATTACACCTTCGCCGACGCCCACCAGCGCGACTTCTACGTGCGGGTGGTCGCCGATTGTGTGGGCGGCTCATCCCAGAAACGCCATGACGCCTCCCTGGACGCCATGGAGTACCTGCAGACCGGTGCCGTCCGCACCTCCGACGAAATCCTTGCCGCATTGTCCCGCTTCACTCCGTCAACCCCCGCCCTGCCGACCGTTCTCGAAGGAGCCCGATGACCATTTCCCCCCGGCGCTTGTCCCTGCGCCGTCGCGGTCTGGTGGCAGTCGCCGCCGGCGCTGCCGTCATGCTCACCCTCGCCGGGTGTGGCGGCGGTTCGGAGTCCGGCAGCGGAGAGCCCGCCGCCGCGCCGACCGACAAGGTGCTGCACCTGTCGTTCCTGCAGGATCCGGGGCAGCCGCCGGACCCGGATATCTTCTACGCCGGACAGGGCCTGCTGCTGACCACCAACACCTATGAGGGTCTGCTGCAGTACAAGGCGGGCACCGAGACTCCCGAGATCGAGCCGCTGCTGGCTACCGAGTGGACCGAATCACCCGACCACAAGGTCTTCACCTTCAAGTTGCGGGAAGGGGTCACGTTCCACGACGGGACACCGTTCACCGCGGAGGCGGTCAAGGCGTCGTTCGATCGCCGACTGGCGGTGAACCAGGGCCCCGCCTACATGGTCGCCGACATCGAATCCGTCACCACCCAGGGCGATCACGACGTCACGGTCACCCTCAAAGCACCCAACGCCGCGTTCCTGGACTACATCGCCTGCCCCTACGGGCCGCGGATGCTCAGCCCCACCGGTCTCAAAGAACACGGCGGTGAGGACTTCGCGCAGAGCTACCTGACCGGCGCCGACCTGGGCACCGGGCCGTACACGCTGACCGCCGCCGAGGTGGGGTCGCGCTACGCGTTGGCGGCCTACCCCGAATACTGGGGTGAGAAGCCATATTTCGAGTCTGTCGAGATTCCCGTCATCACCGATGTGTCCGCCCAGCAGCTGCAGTTCAACAATGGCCAGATCGCCGCGATCCTGCACGACCTGCCGTCCTCGGCGGTGAAGTCCTACATCGAGGACCCCAAGTACGCGAACTACTCACTGCCGACCATGATGTCGAACTACCTGTACCTCAACCCGCACAAGGGCATGCTGACCGAGCCGGCCAACCGCACGGCGCTGCTGCAGGCGATCGACGCCAACGCCCTGGTGGAGCAGACCTACTTCGGCCGCGGCAAGGTGGCCGAACAGGTGTACCCGCCCAACATGATGGCCCCGGAGTTCGCCAAGCAGGAGATCAAGCACGACCCGGCGGCATTGACCGCGATCGCGGCCGGCCTGCCTGCCGACCAGAAGACGATCGTCGTCGGCTATGACTCGTCGAACCCGGACAACCAGCTGGTGAGCAACCTGATCCAGACCCAGTTGGCCGCGGCGGGGCTGACCGCGACCGTCCAGAGCTACCCGACCTCGGAGATCTACGGCTGGATCGGCACCGACGGACAGTCCGCGCCGGACGTCTTCACCGCGCTGGCCTGGCCGGACGCGCCCTCGCCGTACACCTGGGGTCACATCTCGTGGGATGCGGACGGCGGGCTGAACTATCTGGGCTGCTCGGCACCGCCGATCACCGCGGCACTGGCCGAAGGTCTGGTTTCCGGTGCGCCGGAACCGTTCTCGACCGCCGCGTTGGAAGCCACCAAGTCCGGCTGCTGGATGAACGTCGCCGATGTCGACGACTTCATGGTTGCGCAGCCCTGGCTCAAGGGAGTCGAGGAATCCCACGTGGTGACCAATCCGAACACGCTGCGCATCGCCACGTTGACGGCCGAGTAGCGGTGAACCTCGTTCACAAGAGCAAGGTGCGGCGCATCGTGCTACTGACACTGGGCTGGGAGGATCTGCCCAAATCGGTGTCGGTGCACGGAGCCCCGGACAGCATCACCATGCGGGAGCCGGTGCCGGGAGTGCTGTTGCAGACCGACGGCGGTTGGGTGCTGCTCGACACGGGATTCAACACCGCGCTGATCCGGGATCCGTATCTGCACCGCCGGTACTACCCGACGGTGGAGTACCAGCCGCTGCTGCCCGGCCCGGGTGAACCGATCGAGGAGTCGTTGGCCGATATCGGCATCGACGTCGATGACATCCACCTGGTGGGGTTGTCGCACCTGCACACCGATCATGCCGGCGGGCTCAAACTGTTCGCAGGCAAGGTGCCGGTTCACACCCAGCGCCGGGAACTGGAGTACGGCCTGTCGAATCACCCTGAGCCGGAGAAACATGCGATCTTCCGGGTGGATTTCGACGACCCGCGGATCGATTGGCGGCTGGCCGACGGGGAAGACGAGGTGGCGCCGGGCATCACGGCGGTACCGACGTATGGGCACACCCCTGGGCATCAGAGCTTTGTGGTGGAACTCGACGAGTCGGTGGGGGGTGGTGGATTCGTCTTCGCGTTCGATGCTGCGGATCTCACCGAGAACATCGAAGGTGAGCTGGCGATCGGCGGGTTCATCAACGTCGAGCCGGAGGAGACGGTGGAGCCGATCCGCCGCCTCAAACGGCTGGCGGCCGACAAGGGCTACCCGTTGATCCCGGGTCATGACCCCCACGTCTGGCCGGAGATGACCCAGCACTTCCACGATCGGTTCGGCCCGGTGCCCCCGAAAGAGGGCCAGGTTTGACCTCGGTTCTGGATGTCGTCCTGTACGCCGACCGCGCCGTCGTCGACGGCGCGGTGCGGTCGGCGTCGGTCGGGATAGCCGACGGCGTCATCCGCGTCATCGATCCCGAGCCCGGCGCCTATCACGGGCACCGGGAGGTGCGGCTGCCCGGCGGCGTGGTGCTGTTACCCGGTCTGGTCGATACCCATGTCCACGTGGATGACCCTGGGACGGACTGGGAGGGATTCTCCTCGGCCACTGCCGCGGCGGCCGCCGGCGGCATCACCACTGTCGTCGACATGCCGCTCGACAGCGACCCGGTGACCACCGGGGTGGCTGCCCTCGATCACAAACAGGCTGCGGCGAAGGGTAATTGCCGGATCGACGTCGGCTTCTGGGGCGGGGTGGTGCCCGACAACGTCGGAGTTCCCGGGGTGTTGGCGGATCTGGTGGCGGCAGGATGTCTGGGCTTCAAGTGTTTTCTGTCCGATTCCGGTAACCCCGCGTTCCCGCCGCTGAGTGCAGCTCAGTTCTCTCGCGCCATGGAACTGGTGGCCGAGCTCGGCAGCGTGCTGCTGGTGCACGCCGAAAGTGATGCCGTGCTCGCCGAGAGCTCTGGAGCCGTCGGGCAGTCGTACTCGTCGTTCCTCAGCAGCCGGCCCGATGCAGCCGAGGTACAGGCCGTGCAACTGGTGATCGACACCGTTCGGGATACCGGGGCGCGCGCACACATCGTGCACGTCTCGAGCGCCGAGTCGCTGCCGCTGATCGCCGAGGCCAAGCGGACCGGGCTGCCGATCACCGCGGAGACCTGCCCGCACTATCTGACGTTCGACGCCGACGAGATTCCCGACGGCGGAACCGAATTCGCGGCCTGCCCACCGATCCGCCGCGGCGCCAACCGGGAGCATCTCTGGGCGGCGCTGCGCGACGGGGTGCTCGACATGATCGTGTCCGATCACTCGCCGTGCGCGCCGCAGCACAAGGCCGACCGGGATTTCGGCACGGCATTCGGCGGGATCAGTTCACTGCAACTCGGCTTGCGTGCCGTCTGGACCGGGGCCCGCCGACAGGGGCTGGACCTGGCTGCGGTGTGCCGCTGGATGGCCGAGGCACCCGCCGCGCTGGCCGGGTTCACCGACCGCGGCCGGATCGCCGTCGGTGCCACCGCGGACTTCGTGATGTTCGATCCGGAGGCGCGCAGCGTGGTGGACGCCACGGAGCTGCACCACCGGCACCCGGTGACGCCCTACGACGGCGTCGAGTTGCATGGCGCGGTGCTGCAGACCTGGCTGGCCGGACGCCCGGTGGACGGGACCAACCGGGGCCGATTGTTGCGGAGCCGGGTGGCTGCATGAAAATCCTGATCCTCAACGTGAACACCTCGACGACCATGACCGAGGAGATCGCCGCCGCCGCCCGCTCCGCGGCGGCCCCCGGAACCGAGATCGTGGCTCGGGCACCGCTGTTCGGCACCGAGGCCGTCGACTCCGTGGGCGAGAGTTACCTGTCGGCGGTGGGTGCCATGGACTTCACGGCACGGCTTCTCGACGCAGGGACGTTCGACTTCGATGCGGTGGTGCTGGCCGGCTTCGGCGAGCACGGCAAGGACGCACTGCAGGAACAGCTGACTGTGCCGGTGCTGGACATCGCCGAATCGGCCGCCCATATCGCCCACCTGGTGGGCCGGCGGTTCTCGGTGGTGACCACCTTGGCGCGGTCGATTCCGGCGATCGAAGACCGGCTGCTGCTGGCGGGGCTGGCGGCGCACTGCGCATCGGTGCGTGCCTGCGGCCTCGGCACCGCCGAGGTGGACGCCGACCCGGCAGCGGCCGTCGACGCGATCGTCGCCGAAGCTGCCCTGGCGATCGCCGAGGACGGCGCCGACGTGATCTGCCTGGGCTGCGCCGGGATGGCCGGGGTGACGGCCGCGATCTCGGCACGGCTGGGAGTGCCGGCGATCGACGGGGTGGCTGCCGCGGTGGCGTTGGCGCAGGCGCTGGTGGGGCTGAAACTGACCACCAGCAAGGCCGGTGTGTTCGCGCCCGGCCCGCCGAACGTCCGCAGTCACTGGCCGCTGTCGGCGGCCCTCGGGCTGAGGGCGTCCTCGTGAACGCCTGCGAACGTCCCGGTGCGGTCGATCTGGCGGCGCGCGCGCTGGGGGGCAGTGTGGTCGCCGCCAGCGACGAGTCGTTCGGCGCCAAGGAGCGTCTGCTGCTCGCCGCCGATCCGGCGTTCATTCCCGGGACCTTCGATCTGCGCGGCGAGGTGGTCGACGGGTGGGAGACCCGCAGGCACGCCGGTCCGGCCGGAGACTGGGCCATCGTGCGGCTCGGTACGCCCGGCCGGGTGCACGAGATCGATGTGGACACCCGGTTCTTCACCGGCAACCACCCCAGCGGCTGCCGCGTGGACGGTGTCGTGCTGCCGGCGCTGGCCGACCCCTGTCACCCGGACGTCGCCTGGTTTCCGCTGGTGAATTCGACTCCGCTGAAATCGGATTCACGCAACATCCTCCCTGTCGATGACCCCCGGCGCGTCACCCACGTACGGCTGGCGCTCGACTCCGACGGCGGGGTGGCCCGGCTGCGGGTCTACGGTGACGTGGTCGTCGACCCGGCGGACCTGGCGGATGTCACCGTGGAGATGTCGGGTGTCGAGAACGGCGGCATCGTCGTCTGGTCCAGCGACACGTTCTACTCCGATGCGCGTTCCTTGATCGCACCGGGGCGGCCACTCACCATGGGCGACGGGTGGGAGACCCGCCGGCGTCGTGACATCGGACCTGTCAGCCACGATGCGGTGATCATCGCGCTGGCCGCCGAGGCTGATCTGCAGCGCATCGAGGTAGACACCACCTGGTTCGTGTTCAACGCCTCGGCGCAGGTACGCGTACTCGGTACCCAGGACCGCCCGAGTGACGGAACATCATGGTGGACAGTCCCATTCGAGGTCCCGGTATTGGAGCGGACGGTGCTGGAGCCCGATGCGCGGCGGCAGTTCCGGGTCGACGCACACGGCATCACGGCGCTGCGACTGCAGGCATACCCCGACGGCGGTATCGCGCGCTTGCGGGCACTGGGGCGGCCCACCTCGTCAGGTCTGGCCGACCTGGCCGCTCGATGGGAGCGGGCGCAGTGAACGCGGTAGGGCTGTGGCGGCGCACGCTGCTGATCGACACCGACGGCAGCCGCGACACCACCGCCGACGTGCGCTGGCTGCAGGGAATCACCGCGTTCGTCGATCTGCGCAGGCCGGTGCCGGCAGACCCGGCGGCGCAGGACGGTTTCGCGGGCTGGCTGAGCCAGGACAACGACGTGTTCGTGTGGTCACGGTTCGCCGGCCTGCAGCCGCCCGGTGAGCATCCCGACGCCGGCCGAATGCATTGGGACGGCGACATTCTGGTGGAAACCGGGGTGCACGCCGACTACGTGGAGCACTGGGTGCACGAGCCGGCGCCGGGTCCGTGCTGGGCCTTGACCTTGGCCGCGCCCGACGCCCAGGGGTTGTTGGTGCGGGTCGGCACCCATTTCGGCTGGGCCCAATCCACTGCCGGCGGCGTGGAGATCTCGCTCGGCACCGTCGCCGGAAGGACGTGGCAGATCACCGACTCATCTGACCCCGCCCGCCACGGCGTCGACCTCGTGCCACGGCTACATGCCGGTGTACTCACCGTGTCCGCCGGTCCCGACTGGACCGTCACCGACAGCGAAGGAGAAGTGGAACTGTGAACAGCGCAACATCATTCACGTCAGTACCGGTGATCGACATCAGCGGTCTGTATGCGCCCGACCGGGGCACCCGGGAGGCCGTGGCCGCGGAGTTGGGGCGCGCGGCCCGCGAGGTCGGATTCTTCTACATCAGCGGAGCCGATATCGACGAGGCCCTCTTCGAGACCATGCTGGCGGCCACCAAGGAGTTCTTCGCGCTGCCGTTGGAGGAGAAGATGCGCTCGTTCATCGGGCTGTCCCGGTGCCACCGCGGGTATGTGCCCACCGGTGAGGAGGGTCTCAGCGGCGAGAAGCCGGACCTCAAAGAGGCGTTCGACACCGCCCTGGACCTGCCTGCCGATGACCCCGATTACCTGGCCGGAAACCCGATGCTGGGGCCCAACACCTGGCCGGAACTGCCCGGTTTCGCCGAGGCTGTCACCGCCTACTACGACGCCGTGTTGGCGGTCGGTCAGAAGTTGTTGTGGGCGTTCGCTGTTGCGTTGGGCGAAGACCCGGACACGTTCAGTCAGCATGCCACCAAGACGCCGAGTCAGCTGCGACTGGTGCACTATCCGTACAACCCCGAGGCCGAGGACGCGCTGGGCATCGGGGCCCACAGCGACTACGAGTGCTTCACCCTGTTGAAGCCGACCGCACCCGGCTTGGAGGTGCTCAACGGTGCCGGCGAGTGGATCGACGTCCCGCCGGTGCCCGGCACCTACGTGGTGAACATCGGCGACATGCTCGAGTTGTGGACCAACGGCGCCTTCATCGCGACCAGCCACCGGGTGCGGAAGGTGAAAGAGGAGCGGTACTCGTTCCCGCTGTTCTTCAACGTGGACTACCACACCGAGGTGAAGCCGCTGCCGCAGTTCATCACCGACGGCGCTGCGATTCGGACACCGCTCCTGGCCGGTGAGCACCTGTTCGCCCAGACCGCACAGACATTCGCCTATCTGCGCGGGCGCATCGAGTCCGGCGAGCTGGTGCTGCCCGAAGGGTCACTCACGGTGAACTCCTTCGGACAGCAGGCCCTGCAGGCGCGCGCCTGAGGGTTCTCGGTCATGGCGCGGTGGACACGAACTCCGGCTGATCGAGAATCCGCAACCAGGTCCCGTCGGGCTGGCGACGCACCACCTGCGCACGGGCACCGGCGCCGTCGCGCGGGGGAGTGGACGTCAGCGCGATATCACCGATGACCAGCGTGGGCAGCGGTTCCTCGAGTTCGAACCGGGGCCGATGATCGAGCACCTGCTGCCACAGTTTCTGAATGGCCGCACGTCCGACGGTCTGGCTTCCCGGCGGATACGCCAGCACCGCCTCTTCTTCGTAGAGCGCGGCAACTCCTGCGGCGTCGCCGACGTTCGACAGTTCGACGAACAGCCTGGTCAGATCTTCGGGGCGGTGGGCTTGGGGGGTCATGGGGTGCCTTCCTCTGGGGTGTACGAACTGGACAGCTCCCACGTTCGCCGGATTCCGGTGAGAAGTCCAACAGATTGTTCTTCTGATTACTAGAATCAGCGGTTATGGAACTTCGTCAGCTCGAGTACTTCGTCGCCGTCGCGGAGGAGGAGAACTTCACCAAGGCGGCGGCCCGTGTCCATATCAGCCAGTCCGGGGTGAGCGCGCAGATCAAACAGCTGGAAACCGCACTGGGCCAGCCGTTGTTCGACCGCAGCTCACGAACGGCCCGGCTGACCGCCGCGGGTAAGGCGGCGCTGCACCACGCCCGCGCGGCGTTGGCTGCCACCGCCGCGCTTCAAGATGCGGTGGACGAGGTTGCCGGCGTGATGCGGGGCCGGCTGGCGGTCGGGATGGTCACCGGGTGCACGATCACCCCGTTGTTCGTGGCCATCGAGACGTTCCGGGCCACACATCCCGGTGTCACGTTGTCGGTGCGCGAGAACAATTCGCAAGCCATGCTCGCCGAGGTCGAAACCGGCGAGCTCGACGTGGCGATTGTCGGCACCGCAGGCGCACCGCCGACGACGCTGGAGTCCATGACGATCATCAGCGAGCCGCTGGCCGCACTGGTGCCGCATGGTCACCGCTTGGCGCGGCGCAAGGGGATGGACATCGCGACGTTGGCCGACGAGGCGCTGGTGTCGATGCCCGCCGGCGCCGGTGTCCGCGCCTGCCTCGACATCGGTTGTGCAGAAGCGGGATTCACGCCGCGGATCGTGGTGGAGGCCAGTGCTGCCGATGCGATCGCCGATCTGTGTGCCCGAGGTGTGGGCATCGGGGTGCTGTCG
>JBEVFK010000016.1:0-16816 GCA_040512325.1 Mycobacterium sp.
TCTTCGAAGCCGCAGCGCGCTTGGCTGATTCAGCCTTCTTCGACGGTCCTGCGCTGTCGTTCGAGGAACCCGAGGACGGCGACGGAGCCGGGTCCGACGCGGTTGCGGTGCTCTGCGCATCGGCATCGGCATCCGCGCGGTCGAGCGTCGCCGTCACGTCGTTGGGTTGGCCGCGGAGCCGCTTGGTCGGCGTGGAGTCGGTCGCCGTCGCTTCGTCTGTCACCGTCACGTCGGTGGTCTGCACAGGCGCGGAATCGGCGGCCGCGGCGGCCTCGGTCACCGCAGCGCTGCTGGACGATGCGGCCGTCGCTGACGCAGTGGACGGGGCGGCCGGCGGCAGATTCACATACGGAGCGGAGAAGGGATTGAGGTTGAGGAACGGGAAGGGATTGGCCTGCATCAGTTCTGCGGTCGGCTGTACCGGCGACTTCAAATCCTGGATCGCCTCTTCAACACCCTGGGCAGCCGCCGCCACCAGGTCGGCGACGAGCTTGACCGGGTTGATGATCGGGAACAGCCCGGCGGTGGTGAACTGGCCGTAGGGAATGCTCCGGTCGTAGCCCAGCTCGATCAGCACGGTCAACGTCGGCTCGATCAGGTCCAGGAGTGGCTCGACGAAATACGTGGTCCCGGTCCGCGCGGCCAATGCCCGCGGAATGTGGAGGATGGGCAGGTTCTTGATGGGCAAGGTGATGAAGGTGGTGTCGCCGAACGTCTGCCGGTTCTTGGGGTCGGCCATCGCTGCCTGGTATTCCGCCTGGGTGTACTCGCCGAGGGCAGGGTTCGGGGCTGGATAGGTGGGATGGATGGTCAGGAAGCCGAAGAGTGCGTTCACCGTCGCCAGCAGGTTCAGCGGATACAGCGGAAAGTCGCCGATGCCGTCGTAATGGAAGGCGATGTCGGTGCCGGTGTATCCGGTGTCGGTGGGCGTCGGACCGTCGAACGATGCGTTGAAGATCGGGATGTACAACGGGGTCAACCGCGACAGCAGGCCGCCATTGGGGCGGTTGGTGTTGCCGACGATCAGGAACTCCAGCTGGTCGGTCGGCGGCCGGTTGGGGTCTGCGGCGATCGCGCGCAACTGTTTGGTGACGATGTCGCCGCTCTGGGAGTAGCCGAAGATGACGATGTTGCCGTCGGGGTCGGCGGCGCGCACCGCTTGGTACTCGAGGTTGAGATTCTTCAGACCCTCTGCCACTGACCTGTCGAACGTCAGCCCGCCGAGTCCGCCGATGAACGGCCAGATGGTCTCGGGGCCGTTCACCGGGACGAGGTTGCAGGCCGGGTTCGTGATGGCGTTGCATGACGTGTTCGGTGCCAGGAGATGGTCTGCGACACCGAAGATGTAGCCCGGCTTGTCTGCCGGTTTCGGTAGTCCGCTGGCACCGTTGATCAGTGCGGTGGTGGCGGCCAGCGAGAACGCCGTCGCGCCGATGGTGGTAGCGACGCCGAGTACCAGGACACTCAGCAGCGTCAGGATGACCGCACCGATCGACCGTTTGGTGGCAAGGCCAGGGTAGGCGCCGCTCTCGAGCATGCGTTTCTCATCTCTTTCGGCCGTGTGAGCTGATTCACAGCAACGTCGACCGTGAACGTACCGCAGCTCGAGTTTGCTGGCAAACTCTGGTATCCGGCGCGGTGATCGGCGGCCCGAACCCCGGAAATCGCCTGCGTCGACGCCGGGGCGAACGCACTCAGCGAAAGTCTGCGGGCTACGTCGACACCGAAGAGCCATCGACCCTCGATGCGTCAGTGGAGGTGGACGCTTAATCGATTGTGGCGGAGGGGGTCTCGGAGAGCAAGGGAATTTGCCTCGATGCGGTGAACGCTGACCTGCGGGACCGATCTCGCCGTCAGCAAACGGGGTGAGTACGAGGTCCTGTCGCGATCAGCGGACACCCAGAAGTGGGACATCCTTCCCAGGTGCGCGAGATCAGGTTGCTGGCTAATCTGGCGGACAGGGCCGGATGGACTTGTCGAGCTCGGACGGAACCTGCGTCGGCGCGTAACGCTCCTCGAAATTCCTTTGCGATTTCAAATGAATCCGGTGTGGCGACGGACCGAAGTTGGCTACGGTTCTCGGCGGTGGGTTCCACAACGGACACGGGAGTCGTACATGCATGCAGGCCTGGGCACAGTCGCCGTCACCGGTTTGGCGATGGTCTCCGCCGGGGTCATCACCATCACCCCGGTGGCGCCCACGCTTCGCGACGTCGTCGAGCCCACAGTGGAGCTGGCCGCGGACGCCGACTGGTCGGTGATCTTCAACAAGGCGGGGCAGCGGGCCACGGGTCTGGCCAACTCCTATCTCGACGCCCCGTTCCCGGTGACGCAGCAGAGCATCGCCAACCAGCTTGCGTACCTGGGCGAGCTGCCCGACGTTGCCGCCATCGTCCAGCAGATCGTCGCAAACTTCGGCCGCGGGTTTGCCGCGCCGTTTGCCCCGAGCAACGACACTCTCGATGCCCAGCACGAATTCCTGTACAACGCACTGCCTCTCATCCAGCAGATACCGCTCGTCGACCTGCTCTTCCAGATCTCCCCGACGGGACAGGCCCTGCTCGACTTCGCGGCGTCACCGATCAGTGGCGTCCTCCTGGGTGCAGCGGGCCCACTCGTCGGCCCCGTCCTGGTGATGGGATCCAACGTCCAATCGATCATCACCAGCCTCACCGCCGCGACCCCCGATGTCGGCCGAGCCTTCCTCACCTTGCTCAACACCCCGGCCCAGATGACCGATGCCTTCCTCAACGGAGGAGTGCATGTCGATCTCACCGCGCTGGCTGAGGCGCTGGGCCCCGGCATCGGAGTGTCGTTCCCCGAAGGCACCAAGGTCGGCATCGCCTTCGGGGGCCTGCTCAGTCCGGGCGGGTCGATCTTCAACGCCCTCGACATGGACTACGAGCAAGATCTGCTCGGCCTGCCGTTGATTCGGGTCAACCTGGCCACCGGGCAGGGCCCCGGACTGATCGGCTCCCTGATCGACATGAACAAGGCGATCGCGAAGGCGATCGGTTGGGACGGCAGCGGTAGCCCACTGGCGCCGTCGGACGGCCCGTCGGATCGCAGCGGTCTGGCTCCGGTCGACGAGGTGCCTCGCGCGGTTTCGAGTTCGCGAGTGGCCACCCTCAGCACGTTGACCGCCGAAGCCGACCCGCCGGTCGCGGACCAGGACACCAGCGGCGACGGCGCCGCCGCAACAGGCGATGCCGTCGACGCGACGACTGCTGCTGACGCTGATCGTGAACCCGTTCTGAACGCGGAAATCGCCGACAGCATCACCGACAGCACCGACGATTTGACGACGACGCCTCCTGCGGGTGGCCGGCACCGGGCGAAGCCGGGGACGTCCTTCGGTGATCACCTGAGTTCCGCCGTCGCTGATCTCACCAAGGGCCTCACCAACGGGTTCGCCAAGCCCGCCAAACACGCCAAGCCGGCCGAACACGCCAAGCCCACCGAACAAGCCGAGGCGGACGCCCCCGCCAAAACGCCCGACGCGGACCAGCCGGCGAAGAGTGCGTCCGACGACAGTGGCAGCGATACCGAGTAGGGCGTCCCCTGCAGAATCAATCGACGAGGGCTGCGGCTTTGCGGACCGTGATCGGCGACGCGAGTTCCTGCTCGTCGCAGATCCGTTGCAGCTTGTCCAGAGTTGCATCGAGGCCTGCACCGAGTCGGGGTCCCGGGGTGAAGGTCGCGGGCAGGTGTTGCATGCCCTGGATGACGCCGATGGTCCGATAGTGGACCGTGCCTGCCGGATCGCAGCGGAAGTCGGGCATTCGGTCGAGCACACCGGTGAGCATCGACTTGAAGACCGTGCGGGCCACATTCGAGCCGATGCAACGGTGGGCTCCGAGGCCAAAACTGAAGTGACGGTTACCTGTTCGATCCAAGATGAGTTCGTTGGGACTGTCGAAGACGGCGGGGTCGCGATTCGCCATCGCCCATGACAACCACAGCCGGTCGCCTTCTTTGAGAGTGACCCCGTCGATCTCGAGATCGTGTGCGATCGTGCGGCCGTCGCCCGGCGCAGGAGTGAAGAAGCGCAGGAACTCCTCGGTCGCGGAGTTGAGCAGCGTGCCGCGATCTCGGCTCAGTCGCTCGCGTTGATCGGGATGCTCCGAGAGCCACTCCAAGGTGTGCGCGGTCAACGCGGTGGTGGTATCGAAGCCGCCGCCGATGAGCAGCATGAGCATGCCCAGGATCTCGTGATCGGGTGCCGGCTCGCCGTCGATGCGCATCCGGACCATCGCGTCGATCAGACCCGGCCGCGGCGTCGTCCGAATGTCGGCGACGTAGCCCATCATGTGGACGGCTGACGCGATGGACAGATCCATGACGCGCTTCGCCTCCGGGGAGGCTGCGGGGGTGTACACCGATGCGTGGGCAGGTTCGCAGTAGATCTCCCACTCCCGCAGCGGTACACCCAACAGGCCCAAGGTCAGCACCGCCGGGACAATGTTGGCGAGGTCGTCGACGAAGTCGATCCGGCCGTCTTCAATTTTCTCGTCCAGGCAGGCTTTGACGAGTTCCTCGATGACGGGGACCCAGCGTTGTACGGCCGCCGGTGACAGATACCCGTTGAGCGGCGTGCGATAGGCGCGGTGGTCAGGTTCGTCCATCTCCAGGATGCCGCTGCGCAGTGGTGTGCTCGTTTCCGCGCGTGGGATGAGGATTCCGACGTAACCGTTGCGTTCGCCGTTGATGTCGTTGTCATTGGACGTGTACGGGCACCGCGCGAGTTCGAAGACCTCCCTGCTGCCTGCCGCGACCCAATGCCCTCCATAGGTGTCGGTCCAGGCCAGCGGGCAGGAGGCCAGCATCTCCGATGTGATCGTGTCGAATTGGCTTCGGTACTCCGGGGTATGGCGATCGAAGTGGTAGCGGTGGCCCGTGTCCTGGCCATCCGTCACAGCCTTTGTGTTCATCTGCACGCCCCAGATTTCGATTGCCTGCAGTTCGAGAATAGAAACCGGGTGGCGCTGAGGTGGCTGTTTCGCATGATCGATGCGTTGTCAGGTCAGCGCGTCGGCCATCGACAGGTGCCCCTCGAAGCCCAGCGACGCGGCCATTGCGCGGTAGCGATCGCGATGGTGGCGATATGCATCGTCGTCACCATGCGCCCGCGCCAGCAGTGCCCGCAACCTGAGCAACCAGATATCGCGCAGCACAAGACCTTCGTCGGCCGGCGCGGTCGCGAGCCGGTCGATCGCGGCCTCGGCCTCGGCGGTGGCACCACCATCCAGCAGCGTCTCTACCAGGACACCCGTCGCGGCCACGCCATGAAGCAGCAGGCGCCCTTCGCGGAACAGATGGTCGACGGCGGCGCGCATCAGCAGGATGGCACCCTCACGATCGCCACGCCGCGCCTGCTCGCGCGCCAGGTACACAGCGATGAGGGGGCGGTCGGCCAGGTTGTGTCGGCGGCGTTCGGACACCTCGAGGACTTCGGCCAGCAGCGTCTGCCCGCGGTCGCGTTCGGCCGCCGTCTGGCGGTGCACCAGGGCGAGGCCCAGCGTCGCCCGGGCGAAGTTGACCGCGACGTCGTCGCCGGACCGCTGGGCGATCCGTACCGCTTCCTCGATTTCACGCATTGCGGAATCATCGGGTCTCAATGCGCCATTGGGGATTCCGGCGGGATAGACGTAGGTGACCACCGTGACGTAGGCAACCGGTTCGGCGCTGCGGGCCATGGCCAGGCCCTGCCGTTGGTCGTCGCGCCAGCCGGGACGACCCAGCCAGTAGCGGGCCCACGCCCGTGACGTGAGGGCGAGTGCCAGCGGGGAGCCGAACAAGAAGTCGCCTTTGGCGGGGTCACCGTCGGCCAGGTCGATCACCTTCTGCGACCAGCGGAGCACGTCAGACCATTCGGCGCACTCGATCTTGGCGTAGAGCACCGCGACCGACAGGCCCACCGTCAAGGTCGGATCGCCAACCGCCTCGACGAGTGCCCACACCTCCGAGGCCAGACGCGTCGCCTCCACTATCTGGTCCTGCCACGCGCGATCCATCAGCAGCCCCGCCGTGGCGATTGCCAGCGATGCGTTGTCCCCGACGGCGGCGCACAGCCGGCGCAGCTCGTCGAAGTAGTCGTCGTCCACCGCGAGGTGGACCCGATGGGCAGTTGCGCACAACATGATTCGAGGAGCGATGGACATCGATATCCGCTGGGGATCATCGGCAGGCAGGCCGTCGGCGATCTTTGCCGCGCGTTCCCAACTCAGCCGCGCCGCCCCGATGTCGCGGTTGGCTGCCCACGCCGCCGCACGCAATTGCCAACCGTAGGCAGCGCTCAGATCACCGGCGGTTTCCAGGTGTTCGGCGATCAGCGCCGCGTTCTCCTCCGTCGAGCTCGGGTCTCGCGTCTCGATGGCCGCCGCGACCCGCCGATGCAGCTCGGCCCGATCCGATTTGAGCTGAGCCGCGTAGGCGACGGAGCGCACCAGGGGATGGTGGAACACATACTCGGGCTCGCCGGTGAAGCTGACCGGATCGATGAGCTCGCTCACCACCAGATCATCGACACGCGGCTCGGTACCCGCGGCGGCCACCAGGTCGAGGCCGAAGCGCGCGCCGATGACCGCCGCGGCACTCAAGGTGCGCTTGGCTGCGGGTTCAAGCCGGTCGATGCGGGCGGCGATGGTGGCCTGCACGGTGGCGGGCACGCTGACCTCGGCAGCGTCCACCGTCGAGACGTAGGCGTTGCGGTTGCCGCGCAGGACACCGCGTTCCGCGAGATCCTGCACCATCTCTTCGGCGAAGAACGGGTTCCCGGCCGCCCGGTCGGCGATGGTCCGACCGAGCGTGCCGAGCGACGGGTCCGGCCCCACCAGTTCGGCGACCAGCGCCGCCGTCGCCGCCTCACTGAGCGGGGACAGGGCGACCGTCTGAGCGCCGTACACCCGCGTGAGCGCACCCGCGTACTCCGGTCGATAGGTCACCAGCACCAGCGAGGGCGTCTGCGGGATGACGGCGAAGAAGTCGGCCAGCATCGAGTCGCTGACCTCATCGATCCAATGAACGTCTTCCACGACGAAGACTGCCGGAGCATCCCGGGCTCTCGACGCGGCATTCACCAGCGCGGTCAGCCGCCGACGGCGGGCATCTGGATCGATGCGCGCCACCGCGGCATCGGGATCGCCGATGCCCAGCAGGTCGTCGAGCAGCAGCACGTCTTCTGGATCGGCACCATTGACCCACTGACGCAGATGATTCCGGGCCTCCGGTGCGTCCAGACCCTCGACTCCGGTGACCGCGCGGAGCAGTCGCGCCACCGTGTGGAACGGGATCTGGCCGGCGTGCGATTCACAGAACGCGGTGAACACTCCCACTCCGCGTTGACGCGCCGCCGCCGCCAGCTCGCGGACGAGACGGCTCTTTCCGACCCCCGGTTGTCCCACCACGCCGACTACCGCGCCCTGCCCGTCGACCGCGCGGGTCAACAGCCCCTCGAGGGTTGCCATCTCCCGTCGCCGACCGACCAGACTCGACTCCGCCCGCCCGACTTCGAGACTCCGCTCGCCGATGCCCAGCAGGCGGAAGGCGCGCACCGGTTTCGCGGCGCCCTTGATCCGAACCCACTCGGCCTCAGCCAGGGCCACGGAGCCGTCGACCAGTCGCGCGGTGGAGGCGCTGAGCATCACCCCACCCGGCGGCGCGACCGACTCCATCCGTTGCGCCAGCCCGACCTGCTCACCCATCGCGGTGTATCCCAGCGAACGCGAACCGATCTCGCCCGCAATCACCTCTCCTGAATTCAATCCGACCCTGAGCTTCAGCTCGATACCATCCGCGCGTTCGGCTTCGTCGGCAACGGACCGGACCTCCTTCTGGATTGCCGATGCGGCCCGACACGCCCGCACCGCATGGTCGTCTAGTGCCGCGGGCGCCCCGAACACCGCCATGATCCCGTCGCCGGTGAAGCTGCCGACCGTGCCGCCGAAATGCTCTATCACCGCCCGGCTCGTGTCGGTCAGGTCGGCCATGATCTCGCGAAGACGCTCATCGCCCACGGCTGCGGCGATGTCCATGGAGTGCACCACGTCGACGAACAGCACGGTGACCTGCTTGTACTCGGCCGTCGGGCCGGCGTGCACGAGCCGCGCACCGCACTCACTGCAGAACTTGGCCGCAGCGTGGGACTGCTCGCCGCAGGTGCCGCAGGTCAACCCCGTCGCGGTCAGTCCACCGCCCTCGTCCCTGCCGGCGTGCACGTCAGTAGTGTCTCATCACCTGCCGGCGTCGTCTTGCGGACTCCGCCGCTCGATGTTGAATTCTTCGGAGACCCAGCCGTGACGCAGAAGAATACAAAAACCATGTCACGCAGTTTGTTTCGAGGATCATCACCGGCGCGTCAGGCGTTGATGTTGACCTCGAGATCGCGCGGATCGAGACGCCATACCGGCCGCGGCCGGGTGTCGAGCTTCGACTGCAGCGCCGCCAGCTCGCGCTGGAACTCCCACATCGCCTCCTTGGCAGGAGGATCCAGCGCGAGGTGGGAGTAATCGTGCATCAGCGCGCTTCTGCGCACGTTCAGGGTGAAATTGGCATTGACCAGCCGTTGATAGACATCCAGTGGTTCACGCCGGAGATCCGGATAGATCCGGGCGGGCTGGCGGTGTGTCCACAGCTGGTAGTCCCACATGAAGCTGCCGAGGATCTCGTGCTGCACCGTCACCAGGTACAGCAGGCGGGCCAGCAAGCGCGCCAACCTGTCCCAGGTGACATCGCCGGCCGTTACGCCCACGCCGTTGGGGACACGGGCATTGAGTTCCTTGAGCCAGCCCAGTATTGCGGGGTCTGCGCCCACGGCGCCGGGGCCGGCAACCGAATTGTGCGGATAGTAGAGCTGCAGATAGCTGCGGACGTAGCGGTGCAGCACGTCGAACACCGCCTCGAGGTTGTCCTGCGTCGGGGTGTCGAAGCCGGCGCCGCGCACTCCGCGTACGTCACCGTCGGCTTCGGGATCGTTGACCCGGTGCGGGTAGTCGAGGTGGCTGTCGTCGAACAGACGGCACATGCCGTCGAAGGTGAGACTGAAGATGGATTCGAAATCACCACCACGAGCCATCTGCCCTCGGATGACGAGGTCATTGCTGTGCTGCGTGGCGAAGATGTGCGGCCACAGCAGGCGGAACAGCGGGTGGTTGGGGGGCAATCTGTTTCGCGTGGTGATGGCCAACTGCGCGCCGCCGGCCAAGTGCACCCAGTTGAAGTGGCGCACCAGCGAGAGGTGGGTCGAGGCGGCGCACATCACGATCTTGCAGGCCTGATCCCAGCGCGTATCGGCGGGTTTGATCGTGCCGAGGGCACACTCGATGTGCCGGGCCCGCAGCGCACGCCGCAGCGGATCGAGGTTGAACAGCACCCGGGCGCCGACCTTCGTCAGCCCCGGGTGGTGCTCGTAGTCGTTGAGCGCGAGCAGGTCCCATTCCCAGGTGTTGTCGTCGTCGTCGACGCGGGTGGTGTAGCAGGCGAACGGACCGCGCACGGCCAACGAACCGAGATCCGGCGTGCCCAGGAATTCGGCCGGCATCTCAGGTGTACGGAACAGGAGGCGATGGCGCCGGGTCAGCGCGCGATTCAAGGCCACCTGGGGGTCGGCGGCTATGGACGGCAGGCCACGTTGCATCGGCGCGAACACAGTGGAGTACAGCCAGACCTGCACTCGGTAGAACGCGGTGCTCCTCCGCACCCGTTCTTCGGCGGGAACGTCGGCGCGCGCGCACACCATCACATTGCGCAGCGGTACTTCGGGAATCGCCTCGATCATCGGTTTGGGGGTGATGACATGGCGTCTCGTCGGCGGCAGCGGGATGTCGCGAGGTCTGGCGAGGGTGAACTTGCCCAGGGCAATCACATTCCACAAGCCTCGACGCAGAATCCATCTCACCATGGCGCCCCCTTGACGAACTCTATCCACGTCGGCGGTATCCGTCACCCCGCCAGGGCGTGCGCTTCGTTTCGCGGTCGCTGGCGCGCAGCGGATGACGCCAGGGCCGGAGTTGAGGTTCCGTGTCCCATGGCTCGAAGGCATTCTTGATATTCGCCAGGCCGGTGTCGGCGAGTTCCGGAAAGTGGCGCAGCAGGACGGTTTTGAAGTCACTCTGGTCGATCCAGCGCAGGCCTTCAGCGGTGTAGACGTCCTCGGTGTAACTGTCGGTGAAGAACCGGTCGGCCTGGAGTCGGCGGCTGGCGGTGAGGATGAAGATCTGGAACATCGTTTCACCGAACCCGAAGCCGGTGGGCCGATGGCCTTCGGCCAGGGTGCCGATCAGGAGGTCGAGCTTCTCGACGGCATACGGATCAGCGCCGTACACCGCCTCGAGCTTCGACCGGATCCCCGGGTCGTCGGTAAGGTCGTCGAAACTCTCGATCCGATTGAGCCCCAACTGGTGGCGGAACTCGTTGTAGCGCGGCACACCACGTTCGCGGGCGCGCACGATGTCCACCGTGCCCATGTCGAGGAAGGGGTTCCCGGGGATGCTGAGTTCCTGCATGAAGTGCGGAAAGTTGTTGAGCTCCAGTTGACCCGGATGCTGGTTGCCGAACGAGTAGAACAGGTCGGGCATCGAGAACTTCTGGGTGATGCCGATGGAACCCTGCTGGCGTGTTGCGGGAAACGGGATCTCCTCGACGACGCCCTCCTGACCACGCCGGCGCAGCTGCAGTGTCTCGGGCAGCATTGAATGCAACCGGTAGACTTCGACGAACTCCTCGCTGAGCCCGAATGCCCGGTTGTGTTTGTCGATGGGATTGCCGACGATGCCCCCGACTTCAGGATTGCGGATATTGATCAGAGACAATGTCTTTCGTTTCTTGCCTTTGTGCAGGAAGTAGGTGGCCAGGCCGTACCAGTTGACGTTGAGACCGACATCGAGGAACGGGTTGGGCAGGATGGCCGGGGTCCACTCGACGGAATGGATCTTGGCCATCACCGCGGCATTGATGAGCCGGGCGACGTTGAAGAGACGGTCGTCATCGTCTCTCCATTCCGGGTGGGCCGAGCGCAGCATGTCGCAGATTGTGTTGTGTTCCTGCACGAAGAGGGTGTGCAGCATCGAAAGTCCCACCCACCAGTTGCGCCGGAAGCCGGTGTCTTCCACACCGTCGGGGTGCACCGGCAAGGTGCCGTCAGGTTTGACGACCATTTTGCCGAATGTGTTGCTGCGCAATCGGTCCTGTGTCTTCTGGTCACTTCCGTAGATCTGCGAACCGTCCCACCAGTGGGTGACCTCGTTGATGGCCGTGGCAGCGGCGGGCTCCCGATCGTTGCGGGTCGGGTCGAGCTGCGTCGTGCCGATGGGCATCGTGGTCTGCCGGTAGCGCCGGCGCGCCGGGTCGTCGTCGGGTAGTGGCACCTCGATGACGTCGAGGTGGTTGATCTCACCGTGATTGATCCAGTCTCCGTTCATGAATTGGATCCACGAGGCGGCAAGCAGGTTGAGAAACGGAACCTCTTTCATCACGGGCCGGCCGTCGGACCCGATCGGGCGGGTCAGCAGCTGCCTGCTGATCTCCCGCGGGTTCGGTGTCAGCAGTTCCGCGTCCGATTCGCGCTGGATGGCCGTGACGTCGATGTTGCGCAGGAAGCGCGTGCCCGCGGCGCCCTCTTTGGGGTCGGCGAGGTTGTTCCAGCTCCCGTCCGCGGTGCGGAAGTGGGTGACGCCCGGCGGCGGTGTCTGGCCTGCGGGTTGAAAGCCGACCAGCGTCCCGGGTGGGTAACTGCTGGTGAGGTTGTGCGCGTTGAGCTGCTCACGCATGTGGGCCAGCGTCAGGATGGCCGTCACCATTCCGCGGTCATACCAGTTGGTCCAGATCCGGTCCCGGTAGCCTCGCCGTCCCACCCATCGAGTGGCGCGGTTGACCAAATGTGTTGCCAGCGAACCTGAGAACTCACCCAGTCGCACGCGTGTGCGTATGACGAACCCGTGCTGCGGCGTAGATGATGTTGGTGGTGAAGGGAGGTCACGTTTGGGGACCGAAAGCTCCGTGAACAGCGCCTTCCTGTTGAAGTACCGACGAGCGGGCACCTGGATGTCCACTCGGGCGGCGGCGTTCGCTTCGGCGAGGGTGAGCATCTCGCGCCAGTCGCTGCGCTCGCCGCCGGTTTGCAGCGCTTTGCCGTAGTGCTCTGCAGCCTTGCGATACCGAGCCAGCTGGAAGTTGGCCAGGCCCGCCAGCGCGTGCAGATCAGCGGTGGGTCCGGCAGCGAGAGCGCTGTCCAACAAGGCCAGGGCGCCGACGTAGTCGCGGCGGTCCAGGGCATTCTTCGCCTGACTGGAAGACAACGGGCCTCCTCGAGTACAGGAACCAGGTCCTGGAAACCTAACTCGTACCGGAGGCCGGCTGCCAGGGATACTGCCAATACACCCGCAGGAATAAATTCCGCGCTTTGGCGTGGTGTGCGCCTTAAAGTTGTCAGGGGTGCTGCAGCTTTCACTGCGGGAGGGGGCCGGCGTGATGTGTCGAGCTTGCGGCAATGTCCTGCGCGACGGTGCCCGCTTCTGCGACAGCTGCGGGGCTCCTGCTCCACGCGTGGTGGAACAGGCTGAATTCAAACAGGTCACCGTGATGTTCGCCGATGTCGTCGGGTCGATGGCGATCGCCGCCAGGGTCGGCCCGGAGCGCCTGCGCGAGATGATGGCGGACGTCTTCGCCCGCGCGGCAGCTGTCACCCAACGCTACGGTGGCACGGTCGACAAGTTCACCGGCGACGGCATCATGGCCCTGTTCGGAGCGCCGGTCGCGTTGGAGGACCACGCAGTTCGGGCTTGTCTGGCGGCCCTGGACATCCAGGACCAGATGGCGCAGTTGGCCGCGGAAGTGCTGCGTTGCGACGGCGTAAGTCTGAAGCTTCGGGTCGGCCTGAACTCGGGACGGGTGATTGCCGGCCGAATCGGTTCCGGCCCTATGGGTTACACCGCGGTGGGGCAGCAGGTGGGGTTCGCGCAACGCATGGAATCGGTCGCACCGCCCGGCGGGGTGATGCTCGCCGAGACAACTGCGAGGCTGGTCGAACACGCCGGCGTGCTGGGCCCCCTCGAATGGGTGTCGGTCAAAGGCATGGTGGACCCGATGCCAGCGCGTCGGCTGCTCGGGATCGCCCCCGAGAACGGGGAGATCCGGCGGCGCGAACCTACTCTGGTCGGGCGCACGCAGGAGTTGACGGACGTCGCCGCACTCCTGGACCAGGCGATGGACGGCGCCGGCTGCGTGGTCGGGATGGTGGGCCTACCCGGCATCGGGAAGAGTCGCATGATGCGTGAGGCGATGAGGCTGGCCGCCGACCGAGGGATCGACGTCTTCACCGTCAGTTGCGAATCCCATACCCGGGAGGTCCCGTTTCACACGGTGGCGCGACTGTGGCGCACCGTGTTCGGGCTCGGCGACCTCGGCGAGGGGGCGGCTCGCGCACGGGTGCGGGCCAGTATCCCCGGCGCCGATACCGAGGACCTGCTGCTGCTCGACGACTTGCTCGGCATCGGTGATCCCGCCGTGGCGCTGCCGGCGATCACCGCCGACGCCCGTAGGCGACGGTTGGCGGCCCTGTTGAACACGGCTGCCGGGCAGAGTGCATCGGTGCTGTGCGTCATCGAGGATGTGCATTGGATCGATGAGGTCAGTGAGGCCATGCTGGCGGAGTTCGTCACGGTGATGCCGCGAACTCACACACTGATGCTGATCACCTATCGGCCCGAATACCGTGGCGCATTGTCGCGATTGCCGGGCAGCGGACATATCTCGCTGGCACCGCTGACCGCCGCAGAGTCCTCGGCCCTGACCGCCGAACTGCTGGGCGGCGATCCGTCGGTCCGTGCGGTGGCCGTCCGTATCGCTCGGCAGGCCGCCGGAAATCCGTTCTTCGCCGAGGAGATGGTGCGCGACCTGGCGGAACGCGGTGTCCTCGAGGGCGACCGCGGTGCCTACCGCTGCCGCGACGCCGCCGCCGACATCGGTGTGCCGGGCACCCTGCAGGCCACCATCGCCGCACGGGTCGACCGCGTCAGCAGATCGGCCAAACAAGTCCTGTATGCGGCCGCCGTCGTCGGCGAGCGCTTCGAACCCGGGCCGCTGGCCGCCCTGCTCGACGGTGACGACCGCTCCGAGGCCATCGCGGAGTTGTTGCAGGCTGAGCTGATCGACCGGGTGACGGCGAGCCCACGCGTCGAATACGCGTTCCGACACCCGTTGGTGCGGGCGGTGGTCTACGAGTCGCAACTGCACTCCGGGCGCGTCAAGCTGCACCGGCGGTTGGCCGCGGCCATCGAGGAACAGGATCCGGACGGGGTCGATGAGAACGCGGCACTGATCGCCGAACACCTGGAGGCGGCCGGGGATCTGTTCGAGGCGTTCGAGTGGCATATGCGTGCAGGTGGGTGGTCGGTTATCCGAGACATTCGGGCGGCTCGCACGAGCTGGCAGCGGGCCCGGCAGGTTGCCGACCGGCTGCCCGCCGACGCGGGCGGTCGCGCTGCGATGCAGATCGCCGCGCGAACCCTGCTGTGTGGAACCGTCTGGCGAGCCGGTGGCACCGTCGCCGCCACCGGCTTCGACGAACTCCGCGAACTGTGCGCGGCAGCCGAGGACAACGTGTCGTTGGCGATCGCGATGGCCGGCTACCTGATGGCCTTGACGTTTCACAACCGCTTCACCGAGGCGGCGGAGGTGGCCTCGGAGCTCAGCGAGTTGCTCGAGGCGATCGGCGACTCCACGCTGACCGTTGCTCTGTTGTTCGCGCCCATCTACGCCAAGACCCAGGCAGGGGAGATGATCGAGGCCCTGCGGATGTCAGATCGCCTGGTCGATCTGGCGGACGGTGATCCCGCCAAGGGCAATCTGATCCTGGGCTCCCCGCTGAGCACGGTGATCGCGATGCGGGGGCACATCAAGATGTGCCTGGGGATGAAAAGCTGGCTGGACGACGCCGCCGACTCGATCGCGATGGCCGCTCCGCTGGACCCGACGAGCTACGTTTTTGCCCTGTTGTGGAAGTACGTGGCCGCCATTCCGTTCGGGGCGCTGCCGCCCGATGCGACGGCGATGCGCGAAACCGCAGAGGCGTTGCGGATCGCTGAATCGAGCAGCGACGACTTCATTCTGGGGATGGGCCGACTCAGCCGCGGCCTCGCTCTGGTGGCGTGCGAAGGCCGGCAGCGCGACGCGGGTCTGGACCTGTTCCGGCAGGCCCGCGACGCCGCCATGACGGAACGGTTCTCCCTGAGCGCGCTGACCATCGTGGACCCCGAGTTCGCCATCGAGAAGGTTCGCGACGGTGATCTCGACGGAGCTGTCGAGTTGGCGCGCACCGTGGTCGACAGCACATACCTAAGCGGCGACATGATCTGGCGCGGAAGAGCTTCCGCTGTTCTGGTGGAACTGCTGGTCTATCGCGGGTCCGCCGCCGACCAGCACGAAGCGCAGCTGGTGCTCGACCGATTGGCCGCGGTACCCACCGATCCCGGCTTCGTGCTGCATGAAATCCCCCTGCTGCGTTCGCGGGCCCTGCTCGCGAGAACGCGCGGCGACGACGACCTGTGCCGGGATCTTGTCGGCCGCTACCGCGCGACGGCCGCCGCTGCCGGGTTCGACCCGCTGGTGGCCGAGGCCGGTGTCCTGGCGCCCACCACGAGCAGCCTGTCGTCCGGACCTACACTCGCAGATCCCTGAGGGAGTGGGTGGCATGCCGCAACTGGGGGAGCGCGCGGTGGTTCTCGGCGCCAGCATGGCCGGGCTGCTGGCCGCCCGGGTGCTGGCCGATTTCTTCGGAACCGTCACCATTGTCGAGCGAGATGCGCTGCCGGACAACGTGTCCGTGCGACGCGGTGTTCCGCAGAGCCGGCATCTGCACGTTCTGCTGCAGCGTGGCGCGCGGATACTCGACGAGCTCTTCCCTGGCTTTCTCGACGAACTCGTCGCTTGCGGTGCCCCGGTGTGGGAGGACGGGCAGCTGTCCAAGATTCACCTGTCGTTCGGCGGCCACGAGATCACCCGGTCCGGCACCATGCCCACCGATCCCACCGAGCTCGCGCTCTACACACCGAGCAGGACACTCCTGGAATACCAAGTCCGGCAACGGGTCCGAGCGATCGAGAATGTGACGATCCTCGACTCCCACGACGCGGCCGGATTGACCTCGACCGATGATCGCAGCCGCATCACCGGGGTGCGGGTGGTCAGCCGTGGCGACGGCGCTGAAACGGTGCTGGACGCCGATGTGGTCATGGATGCGACGGGCCGCGGTGCACGGACACCGGCGCTACTGGAGAGACTCGGATACGGTCGCCCGGTCGAGGAGACCGTCGTGATGCGCACGACCTACGTGAGCCATGTGTTGCGGATGCCTCGGGGCACCTTGTCGGAGATGCTGGTCAACATCGGCCCTGCGCCGGGACGGCCGACCGGGATGTTTCTCACCGGCTATGAGAACAACTTCTGGATGTTCACCGTGTTCGGGCTGGCCGGACACGAGCCGCCCAGGGACCTGGCCGGCATGCTGTCCTTCGCCGAGGGATATGGCCCCGCTCACCTGCGCGCGGCGGTGCGGGCTGCCGAGCCCATCGGGGAGCCGGCGCTACATCGCATGCCGTCGAGCCAGTGGCGGCGCTTCGACACGATGCCGCGGTTTCCTGCCGGCCTGCTGGTGTGCGGCGACGCGATCTGCAGTTTCAACCCGATCTACGGGCAGGGCATGACGGTGGCGGCGCTGGACGCGGTGGCGTTGCGGGACTGCCTGGGCCGCGGTCTGGCCGACCTGCCCCGGCGCTACTTCCGTGCCTCGGCGAAACCGATCGCGGTGGCATGGCGGATGGCC
>JBEVFK010000017.1:0-16463 GCA_040512325.1 Mycobacterium sp.
GCACCACTCGTCGATATGCCAGTCGTTGTAGGCCTGCACCAACGCCAACGAGAACTCCGCGTCCTCGGTGGCAAACAACCGGGCCGCGAACCCCGGAAACGACGGGAAGTTCATGGTGGCCAGGACGCCGCCGGCGTTCATGTCCTTGACCCGCTCGGCGGCGTCATAACAACCCTTGCGGATCTCATCGAGGCCCTGGGGTTCCAGGCCGTATTCCTCTTTCGGCCGACCCGCCACCGCATTCAACGCGACATTGGGGATAATCGTGTCGCGGAACTGCCAGGTATCAGAACCATCCGGATTGTGCACCAACCGCGGTGCCTCGTTTTTGTACTTCTCCGGCAGATGCGCCTTGAACATATCCGGCGGCTCGATGATGTGATCATCCACCGAAATCAAAATCATGTCGTCTTTGTGCACGGTTAACGTCCTTCCCGAAGCGCATACGGTATGAGCCCACAATAGCCGTACTGTCCAGGCCCCGGACAGGTTGAGCCCAGAAAGGCAGCATTACAGACTGCAACGATTGTGTTTCGTCGCCGAAATGGGGAAAGGGTGCCTCAGGCGGTCAGAAGCGGTGCAATCCAAGCTAGTTCGGCGGGCAACTGGGAACTCCAGTAGCCACCGTCGTGTCCGCCGGGGGAGAATCCGCCGGCCGGCGGCGTCGGCAATTGGGCGATGAATTCCTGTGTCGCGGTGGCGAACGGGTCGCTGTTGCCGCAGTCGATCCGGATCGGAATCGAACCCAGAGCCGGCAGGCCCCACACCGAATTGGCGGCGTAGTCCTCGGCGCCGTCGAACGCCCCTGGCGCGGTTGCGCCCGACGACTGCCACAGCGCGGGACTGACCGCGCAGATCGCCGCGGTGCGCGCCGGTCCCAACCGTGCGCCCAGCAGCAGCGCCCCGTAACCACCCATCGACCAGCCCAGGAACCCGAGGCGGGAGGTGTCGAGGCCTTGGTCGGCGAGCAGTGGAATCAGTTCGTCGAGCACCATCGCGCCCGAGTCTTCGCCGGAAGCGCGCTGGTGCCAATAGCTTCCGCCGCCGTCGACCGCCACCACGGCGAACGGCGGCAGACCGGCGGCGACCGCCTGCGCGAGGCCCTGCTCCACCCCACCCGCCATCACGGTGGCCGCGTCGCTGTCTTTGCCGTGCAAGGCGATCAGCGGACGCAGCGGCGTGTTCTGGCCCGGCGGCCGGGCGATCGCCCAGTTCGTGTTCACACCACCGCGGGCCGCAGACACGAACGAGCCGGCGACCATCGTCGGGGCCGGCGCGGCCGCCGGTTCCAGCGGTGGCATCGGCGGCGGCGCCAGCGGGGCACCGAGACCGGTCATCGACACCGGTGGTGGGGCCGGGGTCGAGGGCAGCAGGGCGCCGATCGTGTACGCGCCCGTCGCGCCGGCGGCAGCGCCCGCGCCCAGACGCAGGATGGTGCGCCGGCTCAGCTCTGGCATGGCGGCCATCTTGCCATCGGACACTGTGGGCCCTCGCTTCAGAGGGCTGTCGCCCGTGTGATGCACACACGGAGTCTCAAGTGGGTCAAAATCCCGGTTTGGGCGAAAACGCCCAGCGTGACCAGGGTGACTGGCAGCATGCTATCCGTGATAGCAGCGGTCACTCCGAAGGGAGAACGTCGGCGGTACGCGCTCGTGTGCGCGGCCGCCGACTTGCTGTGCGAGGGCGGCTTCGACGCCGTGCGACACCGGGCCGTCGCCAACCGCGCCGGACTGCCGCTGGCGTCCACCACCTACTACTTTTCGTCCCTCGACGACCTGATCGTCGCCGCCGTGGAACACATCGGCATGGTCGAAGCGGCGAAGATGCGGCATCGGATCGAAGGCCTGTCCCGGCGCCGACGCGGACCGGAATCCACCGTCGACGTTCTCGTCGACCTCCTGGTCGACGACGACACCCCGGAAACCCCGGGCGGTGACCAACTGATCTCCCGGTACGAGCGCTACATCGCCTGTGCGCGGCAGCCAGGGCTGCGCGACGTCCAACGACGCATCCTGAGGCAACGGGCCCACGCCGTCGGCGAAGTGATGGAACGGTCGGGGCGCAGCGTGCGCACCGACATGCTCGCCGCACTGGTGTGCGCAGTGGATGGCGCCGTGGTGTCGGCGCTCGTCGACGAAGCCGGCACCCCCAGAGACACCGCGCGGGCCACGCTCGTCGACGTCATCGACGTGCTCGCGCCTTATGACCAGCGCGCCGTCCGGGTTTGACGGATCGACGCCGTGGCTGAGTAGTCCGTCATGAGCCTGGATCCAGCAAAGGCGCCGGACACGTCAACCCCATAACGCGATTGAGCAGGCACCATCCTCTGCGCTGACCCATGATGTAAGGCGCACCCCACCCCTGCAGGAGACGATATGGCGCAATCGGACACCGTCGAGGAACAGCCCAAGCTCAAGCGGGTGATGGGCCCCGGCCTGTTGCTGCTGTTTGTCGTGGGCGACATCCTGGGCACCGGCATCTATGCGTTGACCGGCCAGGTTGCCGGTGAAGTGGGCGGGGCTGCCTGGTTGCCGTTCCTGGTCGCCTTCCTGATCGCCACCATCACGGCGTTCTCCTACCTGGAACTCGTCACCAAATATCCCCAAGCCGCAGGCGCAGCGCTGTATGCGCACAAAGCCTTCGGCATCCACTTCCTGACGTTCCTGGTGACGTTCGTGGTGATGTGCTCGGGCATCACGTCCGCGTCCACCGCGTCGCAGGCCTTCGCGTCCAACCTCATCAAGGGGTTCGGCCTGGACTGGGGCAAGTTCGGTGTCGCGGCGGTGGCGCTGATCTTCGTGGCGTCCCTGGCGGCGATCAATCTGCGCGGCGTCAGCGAGAGCGTGAAGCTGAACGTGGTGCTCACCATCGTCGAGATCACCGGTCTGTTCACGGTGATCATGGTCGGCTTCTGGGCGTTCACCCAAGGGGGTGACAACCTCGATTTCTCCCGGATCATCATGTTCGAAACCGAAAGTGATCGAAGCACTTTCGTTGCGATCACAGCCGCCACCTCACTGGCCTTCTTCGCGATGGTGGGCTTCGAGGACTCGGTCAACATGGCCGAAGAGACCAAAGATCCGGTCAAGATCTTCCCGAAAGTGCTGCTGACCGGTCTGTCGATCGCGGGCGTCGTCTACATCATCGTCTCGATCATCGCGGTCGCGCTGGTCCCCATCGGCGATCTCAAGGAGAGCGCGACGCCGCTGGTCGACGTCGTCAAAGCCGCCGCGCCCAACCTGCCCATCGACGAGATCTTCCCGTTCATCACCATGTTCGCGGTGTCCAACACCGCACTGATCAACATGCTGATGGCCAGCAGGCTGATCTACGGCATGGCGCGCCAGCACGTGCTCCCTCCGGTGCTCGGGGCAGTCCATCCCAAGCGCCAGACGCCGTATGTGGCCATCCTGTTCACCACGATCATCGCGTTCGGCCTGATCTTCTACGTCTCCGGATTCGCCAGCAGCAGCGCGGTCTCCATCCTCGGCGGCACCACGTCGCTTCTGCTGCTCATGGTGTTCGCGGTGGTCAATGTGGCGGTCCTGGTGCTGCGCAAAGACGTACAGAACGAAGGCAACCACTTCAAGACGCCGACGGTGCTTCCGGTCATCGGGTTCATCACCTCGGTGTATCTGGTGACGCCGCTGTCGGGCCGGCCTGCGCAGCAGTATCTGGTGGCAGGGGTGCTGATCATCATCGGGATCGTGCTGTTCTTCGTCACCACGCTGATCAACAAGCAGATGGGTCTGAAGGGCCAGATCACCGATCCCGCGCACATCGCGGACAGGCCGGACTAGCCGGACCAGCCGAGCTTGAGGGCCCTGGCCTCCAGTTGTGGAACCCGGTGCGCGTTGCCGTGTAAGCCGATGTAGCGCTCCTTGAACACCGCGAGCAGGGTGTCGTCGAGACGGCGCACCGCACCCGGAGGGAACCGGTAGGCCATCGCATCGTTGACGGCGTCGGCGTCCGCTCTGCCGAGCACGGACTCGAGGTCGTCGAGCCCGTCGACGCCCAATTCGAGCAGCAGCCCCGAAATCCAGGTGTAGTGATCGGTGCGCGACCAGCCTGCGTCGGGGAACCGGTTGCCCAGATAGGTGGCCAGCACCGGTGTGGCGATCCGGGGGTCGTCGTCAGCGGTGTCCACCTCAGCGGGCGTGGCTGACCTCAACCGGTCCCGGATCGCGGAGAATTCCCGGTCCGCCAGCTCCAGCAGTCCCGCGGCCAGGGTGAATCGGCGGTCGAGGTCAGGGACATCACCCTCGGGTACCGAACCCTTGTAGCGGATGTCGTGCTCGAACTCCGCCCAGGCGTGCTGCAGAACGGTGCGCACCTGGATCGACGCCGGCTGCTGTTCGCCTTCCACCGCGACCAGCAGATGCCGGCTCGCGTAGCCCCAGCGCCCGGCGCTGGCGGTCTCACGTCCCATGTCGCGGTCGTCGAGCAGGCGCATCCCGTCGGCCAACAGGGTGGCCACCGCGGCCACGTCGTCGCGTAGATACGTGATCACCCGAAGACCGATCTGATCGGTGATCTCGGTCAGCGGATCGGTGTAGAGGCGCTGCCCGTCGATACTGCGGTCCGCCTTCTCCGCGAAGGAGGCCACGCTCTTGGTCCTCGCCGTGGTGCTGAGGTAGTTGATACCGGCGTCGTCGAGCAGGGCGATCACCAGGTCCAGGTAGTGGGCGGTGCTGGTGACCAGAGCCGGTCGGCGGTGCGCGTAGGCGGCGATGGCGTCCTGAACCGCACCCGGCGTCGATTCCGGCGGGGCCGGTGTCAGATCGAACGGCAGCGTCGGGGTGACGATGTAGCCGTTCTCGCCATCGCCGTACACGGTCACGTCAGTGCGCCGGCGATCGGCGAACAGCGCGATGTAGGCGCACAAGACGGCGTCGACACGGTCCTCGACCTGGCGCAGTTCGCCCTTCTGCGTGGCGTTTTCGACGGCTTCCCGCAGCACGATCCACTGATCGGAATCGGTGACTCGCAGCGGCGGGCTGGCCTGAGCGAGGTCTTCGATGTGGTCCATCAGGCGCAGCATCTCCGAGCGCAGCTGCACGATCCCGCGCCCCGGCTTGGCCCGGTACTTCAGAGTGCGGCTGAGGCGGAACAGTGCGACGGTGGCCGCTTGGGGGTGGACCTCGACGGCGCGGCGCTCGGCGGTGGAGTGGGGGTCGATGTCCAAATCCAGGCCGTCGGCGATGCGGGCGCCGCGCGGTTGGCCGGCGAACTCGGGTCTGCCGGTGTTGCTCGGATGCGCACTGGCCTGGAATTTTCCGAAGTCCGCGTTGAGTGCCTTCTCAGCGGGACGCTGGCCGGTCGCATTGACCACGATCAACGGTGCATCGATGCCGACCAGGCACGGATCGTCGGCGTAGGGCTCCAAGGCGGCGCGGATGCTGGCGTCGTCGGAGGCGGTGACGAGGTGCACCAGCCTGCCCCCGTCGTCGACGACAGCAACACCGGTGGGCTTGCGTTGTCCCCACGCCAGGTCCAAGCCAATGAAGTACACAGCCAATACTGTGCCTGACGGCCCCCGTAAGCTGTGTTTTCGTGAGTATTCCGAACGTTCTGGCCTCCCGGTATGCAAGCGCCGAGATGACGGCGATCTGGTCACCGGAGGCCAAGATCGTCGCTGAGCGGCGGTTATGGCTGGCTGTGCTGCGCGCTCAATCCGAACTCGGGGTGGCGGTACCCACCGGGGTGGTCGACGACTACGAGCGTGTGGTCGACGACGTCGACCTGGCGTCCATCGCCGCCCGCGAGCGCGTCACCCGCCACGACGTCAAGGCCCGCATCGAAGAGTTCAACGCACTGGCCGGCCACGAGCACGTGCACAAGGGCATGACCAGCCGCGACCTCACCGAGAACGTCGAGCAGCTGCAGATCCGGCGCTCGCTGGAACTGGTGTTCCTGCACGGCGTCGCCGTCGCGGCCCGCCTGGCTTCGCACGCGGCGGAGTACCGGGACGTGGTGATGGCCGGGCGCTCGCACAACGTGGCGGCCCAGGCGACCACACTGGGCAAACGGTTCGCCTCGGCGGCTGAAGAGACTCTGGTGGCCTTGCAGCGGGTGCGGGAGTTGATCGACCGCTACCCGTTGCGCGGCATCAAGGGCCCGATGGGCACCGCCCAGGACATGTTGGACCTGTTCGACGGCGACGCTTCGCGGCTGTCGGCCCTGGAATCACGGGTGGCGTCGTTCCTGGGGTTCGCCTCGGTGCTGGGCAGCGTGGGCCAGGTGTACCCGCGCTCTCTGGACCATGACGTGGTGTCCGCACTGGTGCAGCTGGGCGCAGGCCCGTCGTCGTTCGCGCACACCGTGCGATTGATGGCCGGCCACGAACTGGTCACCGAAGGGTTCGCGGCGGGGCAGGTCGGCTCGTCGGCCATGCCGCACAAGATGAACACCCGGTCCTGCGAGCGTGTCAACGGACTGCAGGTCGTGTTGCGGGGTTATGCCTCGATGGTCGCGGAACTGGCCGGCGCGCAATGGAATGAAGGAGACGTGTTCTGCTCGGTGGTGCGCCGCGTCGCGCTGCCGGATGCGTTCTACGCCCTCGATGGACAATTCGAGACGTTCCTGACCGTGCTCGACGAATTCGGCGCCTACCCGGCGGTGATCCAGCGCGAGCTGGACCGCTACCTGCCGTTCCTGGCGACCACCCGGATTCTGATCGCCGCCGTACGGGCAGGCGTGGGCCGCGAGACCGCGCACGAAGTGATCAAAGAGCATGCGGTCGCGGTGGCGTTGGCCATGCGGGAGAAGGGTTCTGAGCCCGACCTGCTGGACCGGTTGGCTGCCGACCCGCGGCTGCCGCTGGACCGGGCGGCGCTGGACGCCGCGTTGGCGGACAAGGCGGCCTTTGTCGGTGCGGCCGGTGATCAGGTGGACCAGGTGGTCTCGGCCGTCGAAGCCCTGGTGGCCCAGTACCCCGAGGCCGCCAAGTACACCCCCGGCGCGATCCTGTAGGTCTCCGTGCTCACGGGGGTGGACCTGACCGATCTGGAGCTCTTCGCTGCGGGCTTTCCGCACTCGGTGTTCGCGTCGCACCGGCTGGAAGCGCCCGTGTTCTGGCACGCGCCCACCGAGCACACCCCCGACGGCGAAGGATTCTGGTCCGTCGCCACCTATCCGGAAACCCTTGCGGTGCTGCGTGATCCGATTGGTTTTTCATCGGTCACCGGCGGCGCTCGTCCTTATGGCGGCACGCTGCTGCAGGACCTGTCGATCGCCGGGCAGGTGCTCAACATGATGGACGACCCGCGGCATTCGCAGATCCGCCGCCTGGTGAGCTCCGGCCTGACGCCGCGGATGATCGCGCGGGTGGAGTCCGAACTGCGGTCGCGGACCCGTCGATTGCTGGACGGTGTCGCCGCGGGTGTGCCCGTCGATTTCGTGACCTCGGTGGCTGCTGAAATACCGATGCAGATGATCTGCATCTTGCTCGGAGTGCCGGAGTCCGAACGGCATTGGCTGTTCGAGGCCATCGAGCCGCAGTTCGATTTCGGGGTGTCGCGCTCGGCGTCTCTTGCGCAGTTGTCCCCGGAGGAAGCCGGGACGCGGATGTACTCCTACGGAGTGGATCTGATCGCAG
This sequence comes from Mycobacterium sp., assembly GCA_040512325.1. GTDB lineage: Bacteria > Actinomycetota > Actinomycetes > Mycobacteriales > Mycobacteriaceae > Mycobacterium. The sequence goes on from JBEVFK010000017.1 coordinate 7,598, forward strand.
CCAAGCGGTCGTCTCCTGGTGACGACATGCTGTCGGTGGTGGCCAACGCTGACGAATCACTGTCGGATCTCGAGCTCTACCTGTTCTTCAGCCTGTTGTTTTCCGCCGGCGCCGAGACCACCCGCAATGCCGTGGCCGGTGGACTCCTGGCACTGGCGTCGCACCCCGCGCAGTTCGCTTCGGTGAAGTCCGAGCCGTCGCTGCTGCCGGTGGCGATCGAGGAGATGGTGCGCTGGACCTCGCCGTCACCGTCGAAGCGGCGCACCGTGACTCGTCCGGTCACTCTAGGTGGGTGCGCACTAGAGCCGGGGGACAAGGTGCTGGTGTGGGAGGGTTCGGCCAACCGCGACGCGTCGGTGTTCGCCGACGCTGACCGCTTCGACATCACCCGAAAGCCCAATCCACACCTCGGCTTTGGCCAGGGCGTGCACTACTGTCTGGGCGCAAATCTGGCGCGGCTGGAGCTGCGGGTGCTGTTCGAGGAGCTGTTGTCGCGGTTTTCGTCCGTCTCGGTGGATTCCGCGGAGTGGACCCGCAGCAATCGGCACACCGGTCTCCGCCACCTTGTGGTGCGGTTCGACCAGTGATTTGTGGAGTTTTTTCGGCGGTCACCGCCGCTCAGACTCCACGAATCGCACGTTTGAGCTCGGCAATGACCCGGTCCGGCTGTTCGCTGAGGTCGCGCCAGGTGAACCGCAGCACCTGCCAGCCCATCAGTATGAGTGCGTTCTGCCGCTTGCGGTCTTTCTCGAACTTCTCCGGATCGGTGTGGAACGCCCAGCCGTCGATCTCCACGGCGACCTTCGGGCCGAGGAAGGCCACGTCGACGACGTAGCCGCCCACGGGGTGGTTCGCGACCCAGCCGGTGATGTGGTGCTTCTCGAGTAGCTTGAGGAACAGCCGTTCGGCCTGCGATCGGGCCCCGTCGCGGGCGCCGTGCATCAGAATGCGAGCTCTCGGCGACCCGTGACGACCCTTGTTCCTCACGTGGGCCGTCCACAGGCTCGACAACTCGGTATGGCGCTGCAGAGCGGTGTCCATGATGGCGGGCCCACCGCCGCGCCGAACAGCTGCCTCGATCGCCGTGAGGTCGAGCGACGTCACCCTCAGACCGTCGCGTTCCACAATATCGACGGGCCGGAGGTCTCGTCTACGTAGCCGCGTGCCCGGTCGTATCTTGAGCCGGCGAGATCGCGGAACTGTCACCTCCACGAGGCGGGGTGCAGGGTCGACGAGTTGGTGCCACCATGCGGCGGCGAGGCCGCTCGCTGCTGCGTCGTCCCCATATCCCCACACCGCGGCACGCACTCGAGCGGCATCGGTGAAAACGCGATCGTCGACGAAGAACACACCGGGGGCACACCGGCGCCAGGATCCGTCGCGGACCCGGCGGTTGACGGCGTCATGGCTGAGCCCGGAATCGAGGGCGTGGGCGAGGGTGATTACGCCGTCGTGGCGGCGCAGATATTCGTTGAGCACATCAGATTGGACTGAGGTCGGAGCTCATCGGTTCCATCCGAGCGATTTGTGGAGAAATTCCGGTGCTGAGCGCCGATAAAACTCCACAAATCCCCCTACTTCCAGGGTGGGCGGACGCCGGCCGCGCGCAGCTCCAAGGCGGCCAAGCCGCGAATGGTGACCACATCGTCGCGCCGCCAGGCGCCCACCGGATCGATACTGACCGAGGCGAGCTTCGGCAGCGGCCGGTTGGCCAGCGCCCGCATCGCCAGCAGTTGCTCACCGGCCGGCGTCGACGCCAACGCCAGTGCGGTCCACTTCTGCCGGAAGAACCGGATCCGCAGGAACAGCCAGGGCATGCCGATCGCCAGGATCGGCGGCGATGCCACGGCCAGCGCCAGCACCCAGGCCAGCCAGCTCGCCGTGGTGTCCAGACTGTGGCCGGCCCCGGCCAGGTCCAGCGCTGCCTCGCCGGCCGCGGTCAGCGGTTTGCGCAGGTCGTCTCCGATCCACGGCACATCGTCGACGCTCTCGCCGGCGGAGTCCAGGTTCCTCGAGATGCCGGTCGCCCCGGTTTCGACCTGACGGCCTACCGCTGCGATGGTCGCCACCGCGGCGTGCACCGCGAGGCCGACCATCACCCAGATGGCCGACCACACCACCACGAACAGATCGCTGATCAGCTGGAACAGGAGCCGACGGGGTGTGGTGGCATACGGAACGAACCGCGAACGCGAACTCATGCCATCGATCCCAGCACGTCGCGTCGGCTGATGCGGCCATTAGGCTGACCCGATGCGTCCTGCTCTGTCCGATTACCAGCACCTCGCCAGTGGAAAAGTCCGCGAGCTCTACCGCATCGACGACGAACACCTGCTGTTCGTGGCGTCGGACCGGATCTCCGCCTATGACTACATCCTCGACAGTGCGATCCCGGACAAGGGCCGGATCCTGACGGCGATGAGCGTGTTCTTCTTCGACCTGATCGACGCGCCGAACCACCTCGCGGGCCCGCCGGACGATCCGCGTATCCCGGCCGACGTCCTCGGTCGTGCACTGGTGGTCCGCCGGCTCGAGATGCTGCCGGTGGAATGCGTCGCGCGCGGTTACCTCACTGGGTCGGGCCTGCTGGACTACCAGGCGACCGGATCGGTGTGCGGGATCGCGCTGCCGGCCGGGCTCGGTGAGGCCAGCAGGTTCGACGAGCCGATCTTCACGCCGGCCTCCAAGGCCGACCTCGGCGACCACGACGAGAACATCACCTTCGACCGGGTGGTCGAGATGGTGGGCGCCGAGCGTGCGGACCAGGTGCGGGAGCAGACGTTGCGGATCTATGTCCAGGCCGCCGAGCACGCGCTGACGAAGGGAATCATCATCGCCGACACCAAGTTCGAGTTCGGTGTCGACGCGGACGGCGCGTTGTGCCTCGCCGACGAGGTGTTCACCCCGGACTCGTCGCGGTACTGGCTCGCCGACACCTACCGGCCGGGCGTCGTCCAGCCCAGCTTCGACAAGCAGTTCGTCCGCAACTGGCTGACCGGTCCGGATTCCGGGTGGGACCGCAAGGGTTCCGAGCCGCCACCGCCGTTGCCCGCGGACATCGCCGACGCCACCCGCAGCCGTTACATCGAGGCCTACGAACGTATTTCAGGCCTGAACTTCTCTGACTGGATCGGACCCAACTCGTGACCCTGACCCCGCCGGCCGCCAAGCGTGTCGACCTCCGCCGCGAATTCCACGGTGATGTTTTCAACGATCCCTACGAGTGGCTGCGGGAGAAGTCCGAACCCGAGGTCATCACGTATCTGGAGGAGGAGAACTCCTACGCCGACGAGGTGACGGCCCATCTGGAACCGTTGCGTCAGCGCATCTTCGACGAGATCAAAGCCAGGACCAAAGAGACCGACCTCTCGGTACCGACCCGGCGCGACGACTACTGGTATTACGGCCGCAGCTTCGAAGGCAAGCAGTACGGCGTGCATTGCCGCTGCCCGGTCCGCCACACGGAAGACTGGAATCCGCCCGAACTCGACGAGAACACCGACGTCCCGGGTGAGCAGATCCTGCTCGACGAGAACGTCGAGGCCGATGGCCACGAGTTCTTCTCCCTCGGCGCCGCCAGCGTCAGCCCGGACGGCAACATCCTGGCGTACTCGGTGGACACTGTCGGCGACGAGCGTTACACGTTGCGGTTCAAGAACTTACACACCGGTCAAAGGTACGACGACGAAATCGTCGGGATCGGCTCCGGTGTCACCTGGGCCGCCGACAGTGAAACCGTCTACTACACAACGGTTGACGACGCGTGGCGTCCCGACACCGTGTGGCGGCACTGGCTGGGCAGCGGGCGGCCCTCGGAAAAGGTGTTCCACGAACCCGACGAGAAGTTCTGGGTGGGCCATGGCCGCACCCGCAGCAACAAGTACGTCCTGATCGCCGCAGGGTCCTCGATCACCTCGGAGGTCTTCTACGCCGACGCTGCCGATCCCACCGCCCAGTTCACCAGCATCCTGCCGCGGCGCGAGGGCATCGAGTACTCGATCGACCACGCTGTCGTCGGCGGCGAAGACCGCTTCCTCATTTTGCACAACGAGGACGCGGTCAACTTCACCCTGGCCGAAGCCCCGGTGAGCGACCCCACTGCTCAGCACACGCTGATCCCGCACCGCGATGACGTCCGCCTCGAAGGTGTGGACGTGTTCGCCGGCCACCTGGTGGTCAGCTACCGCCGGGAGGCTTTGCCGCGAATTCAGTTGTGGCCCATCAATGCTCAGGGTCACTACGATCCGCCCACGGAACTGTCGTTCGAATCCGAACTGATGTCCGCCGGCTTGGGCGCCAACCCGAACTGGGATGCCCCGCTGATGCGGATCGCGGCGACGTCGTTCGTCATTCCGGTCCGGATCTACGACCTCGATCTCGCGACGGGCGAGCGCACACTGCTGCGTGAGCAGCCGGTGCTCGGGGACTACCGTGCCGAGGATTACACGGAACGTCGCGACTGGGCGGTGGCCGCCGACGGGACCAGGGTGCCGGTGTCGATTGTCAGCCGGGTGGACGTGGCGCTGCCGGCCCCGACGCTGATCTATGGCTACGGCGCCTACGAGTCGTGTGAGGATCCGCGGTTCTCGATCGCCAGGCTGTCGCTGCTGGACCGCGGCATGGTGTTCGCCGTCGCCCACGTGCGTGGTGGCGGGGAGATGGGTCGGCTGTGGTACGAGCACGGCAAGATGCTCGAGAAGCGAAACACCTTCACCGATTTCATCGCAGTGGCAGAGCATCTGGCGCAGACCGGAGTGACCCGGCCGCAGAATCTGGTGGCGCTCGGTGGCAGCGCCGGAGGCCTGTTGATGGGCGCGGTGGCCAATCTCGCACCCCAGGCATTCGCCGGGATCTTGGCGCAGGTGCCGTTCGTCGACCCACTGACCACGATCCTGGACCCGTCATTGCCGTTGACGGTCACCGAGTGGGACGAATGGGGAAATCCCCTGGAAGACAGCGATGTCTACGCCTACATGAAGTCCTATTCTCCGTACGAGAACGTCGCCGCCAAGGATTATCCGTCGATCCTGGCGATGACGTCGCTCAACGACACCAGGGTCTACTACGTCGAGCCGGCCAAATGGGTTGCCGCGCTGCGGCATACCAAGACCGACTCACATCCGGTGATGCTGAAGACCCAGATGAGTGCCGGCCACGGGGGTATCAGTGGTCGCTACGAGCGGTGGAAGGAAGTCGCGTTCCAGTACGCGTGGCTGCTGGCCACCGCGGACGGCGAGCGGTACGGCAACTAGTCGTTGACTAGATCGGCGCTACCATGTGCTGGTGAGTCGAGCCACTTACCACCACGGTGACCTGCGCGCGGTGATCCTCGCCGAAGCCGCGCGCCTGATCGCCGAACGCGGAGCCGAGCGACTCTCGCTGCGCGAACTCGCTCGAGAGGCGGGGGTCTCGCATGCCGCGCCTGCGCATCACTTCACCGACCGGCAGGGGCTGTTGACCGCGCTGGCGGCTGAAGGCTTCACGATGCTGGCCGCCGCGCTCGAAGCGGCCCGGCCCGAGTTCATCGACGCCGCACTGGCTTACGTGCGGTTTGCGCTGGCGAATCCGGGCCACTTCGCGGTGATGTTCGATGCCTCGCTCCTCGACGGCGACGACCCTGCCCTGCTGGCAGCGCAGCTGGCCGCCGGCGCCGAACTGTCCCGCGGTGTCTCCACACTGACCGATGGCAAGGCCAGAGCGAACCCGAGGGAAGCCGAGCTCGCCGCATGGTCGATGGTGCACGGCTTTTCGATGCTGTGGCTCAACAACGCGTTCACCCCCGACGTCACGCAGACCGACCCGATCGACCTCGTGCGGCGAATGGCGCAGATCCTGTTCGACGGGTAGGTGTTAGCGTCGGAACCATGAGCCTTGCTGACATCCCGTTGACCACCCTCTCCGGTGAGGCGACCTCGCTCGCCGACTATGCCGACCGCGCCGTCCTGGTGGTCAATGTGGCCTCCAAGTGCGGTCTCACCCCGCAGTACGGTGCGCTCGAACAACTCGCGCGCGACTACGGCGACCGGGGCCTGACCGTCATCGGCGTGCCGTGCAATCAGTTCATGGGCCAGGAACCCGGCACCGCCGACGAGATCCAGACGTTCTGCTCCACCACCTACGGGGTGACGTTCCCCTTGTTGGCCAAAACCGATGTCAACGGCGACGATCGACACCCGCTGTTCGCCGAGCTGACGCAGACGCCGGACGGCGCGGGTGAGGCCGGTGACATCCAGTGGAACTTCGAGAAGTTCCTGCTGGCCCCGGGCGCCAAGGTGGTCAACCGCTTCCGTCCCCGCACCGAGCCCGACGCACCCGAGGTCGTCAGCGCCATCGAGGCCGTCCTCCCCAAGTAGCCCGGTCGTCGATGCGGGCGTGGGGGCACCCCCAGTGAAGCGAGGGGGCGGACGAGCCCGGGGAGAGAGGGCCGGGCTGGAGATCTGGCCATCTTGCTGCCGGGTGTCTGACACCCTCTGGAAACCTTGGGTTGCCACACTGGCGGACGTGGCTGGACAACTCATCGTGTCGGTCTCCGGGATCGCGGCAAACACCTTGCCCGACATCGTGCGACTGAGCGAACTGCTGGACGCACGATCGGTTCCACTGTCGCTGATGGTGGCACCGCGACTCAAGGGCGGCTACCGGTTGGATGCGGACACGTCCACTCTGGACTGGCTGACCCACCGCCGCGATGGCGGCGACGCCGTCGTTCTACACGGCTACGACGACGCCGCCACCAAGCGCCGCCGCAGCGAGTTCGCGGTGCTGCCCGCCCACGAGGCCAACCTCCGGCTGATGGCCGCCGACCGGATCCTCGAACACTTGGGACTGCGCACCCGACTGTTCGCCGCACCCGGGTGGGCGGTGTCCCCGGGTACGGCAATGGTTCTCCCGCGCAACGGCTTCCGACTGCTCGTCGGCCTGTCCGGCATCACCGATCTGGTTCGCGACGCCACCGTGCGCACCCGGGTACTGGGCATCGGCGAAGGATTTCTGACCGAACCGTGGTGGTGTCGCACCCTGGTGCTCTCCGCCGACCGCACCGCGCGACGCGGCGGTACCGTCCGGCTGGCCGTCTCGGCCAAGCAGCTACGCAAGCCGGGATCGCGGCAGGCCATTCTCGATGCGGTGGACCTCGCCCTGATGCACGGCTGCGTCCCGACCGTCTACCAGTGGATGCCGCGTACCGCACTGCAGGACGCTGCGTAGTCAGTAGCGTTGACGTCATGGACGCTGACGTCATCGTGGTCGGGGCCGGTATCGCCGGCTTGGTGGCAACCTGTGAGCTCGTCGAACGTGGCAAGCGGGTACTCGTCGTCGAACAGGAGAACGAGGCCAATCTCGGCGGCCAGGCCTTCTGGTCGTTCGGCGGCCTGTTCTTCGTCGACAGCCCCGAACAACGCCGGCTCGGCATCAAGGACAGCCACGAGCTGGCACTGCAGGATTGGCTCGGCACGGCCGGATTCGACCGCCCGGAGGACTACTGGCCCCGGCAATGGGCCCACGCCTACGTCGACTTCGCCGCCGGCGAGAAGCGCAGCTGGCTGCGCGAGCGGGGACACCAGACCTTTCCATTGGTCGGGTGGGCAGAACGAGGCGGGTACGACGCCCGCGGGCACGGCAACTCGGTGCCCCGCTTCCACATCACCTGGGGTACCGGCCCGGGTCTGGTGGACGTCTTCGCCCGACGGCTGCGCGACACCCCGCTGGTCACCTTCGCCCACCGCCACCAGGTGGACGAGCTGATCGTCGAGGACGGCGCGGTGGTCGGCGTTCGAGGCACCGTGCTGGAACCGTCTCCCACCGCGCGTGGTGTGGCCTCGTCGCGGAAGCCGCGGGGCGAGTTCGAGTTCCGGGCCTCAGCGGTGGTGGTCACCAGTGGCGGCATCGGCGGCAACCCGGAGCTGGTACGCAAGAACTGGCCGACGACCATGGGGCGGATCCCGAGCCAGCTGCTGGCCGGGGTGCCCGCCCACGTCGACGGCCGGATGATCGGCATCACGGAGTCGATGGGTGCCCGGGTGATCAACCGCGACCGCATGTGGCACTACACCGAGGGCATCACCAACTACGACCCGATCTGGCCCAACCACGGCATCCGGATCCTGCCGGGGCCGTCGTCGCTGTGGCTCGATGCAGGAGGCAAACGCCTGCCGGGTCCGCTGTATCCCGGCTTCGACACCCTCGGCACCCTGACCCACATCGTGCGGTCCGGCCACGACTACACCTGGTTCATCCTCAATTCCCGGATCATCGAGAAAGAGTTCACCCTCTCCGGGCAGGAGCAGAACCCCGATCTGACCGGGCGCAACGTGCGCAAGGTGCTGCAACGGGTGCGGCCAGGGCCGCCACCACCGGTGCAGGCCTTCATCGACCGGGGCGTGGACTTCGTCAGTGCCACCTCGCTGCGGGAACTCGTCGCCAAGATGAACGCGCTGCCCGCGGTGGAGCAGCTCGATCTCGCGACGGTGGAGGCCGAAGTGACGGCCCGCGACCGCGAAGTCGCCAACAGCTACACCAAAGACGGCCAGATCACCGCGATCCGCGGTGCGCGCGGCTACCTGGCCGACCGCATCACCCGGGTGGTGGCGCCGCACCGGCTCACCGACCCCAAGGCCGGCCCGATGATCGCCGTCAAACTCCACATCCTCACCCGAAAGACGTTGGGCGGGTTGGAAACCGATCTCGATGCGCGGGTGCTCGCCGAGGGTGGGGCGCCGATTCCCGGGCTGTACGCCGCGGGCGAGGTGGCCGGTTTCGGCGGTGGCGGCGTGCACGGCTACCGGGCGCTGGAGGGCACGTTCCTGGGCGGGTGCATCTTCTCCGGCCGCGCGGCAGGCCGGGGCGCCGCCCGCGACATCGGGTAGTG
>JBEVFK010000018.1:0-19343 GCA_040512325.1 Mycobacterium sp.
GCCCTCGTCGAGGGCGCCAACCGGCAGAAGACGCCGAACGAGATCGCGCTCAACATCCTGCTGAGCGCCTTGACGATCATCTTCGTGTTCGCCGTCGCGACCCTGCAGCCGCTGGCCATCTTCTCCAAGGCCAACAACCCCGGCGTCGCGGATTCGCTGGCCCTGGACGGCAACGGCGTGACGGGCATCGTCATGGTGGCGCTGCTGGTGTGCCTGATCCCCACGACCATCGGTGCGCTGCTGAGCGCGATCGGCATCGCCGGCATGGACCGCCTGGTGCAGCGCAATGTGCTGGCCATGTCCGGCCGCGCGGTGGAGGCCGCGGGCGACGTCAACACCCTGCTGCTGGACAAGACCGGCACCATCACCCTCGGCAATCGTCAAGCCTCGGAGTTCATTCCGCTGCCCGGTGTCAGCATCGACACCCTTGCCGATGCCGCACAGCTGTCCAGCCTGGCTGACGAGACCCCCGAAGGCCGCTCGATCGTCGTCTACGCCAAGGAGGCGCACGGGCTGCGGGCTCGCCAACCCGGCGAGCTGGCCGGTGCACAGTGGGTGGAGTTCACGGCCGCCACCCGCATGTCCGGTGTCGACCTCGAGGACGGCCCGTCCCTGCGCAAGGGCGCGGCGGCCTCGGTGGCCGACTGGGTGCGCAACCTCGGCGGCACCGTGCCCACCGCACTCACCGACGCCGTGACCGACGTGTCCAACTCCGGTGGCACGCCGCTGGTCGTCGGCCGGGTGTTCAACGGCGACGCGGAGGTGCTGGGCGTCATCCACCTCAAGGATGTCGTCAAACAGGGCATGCGGGAACGCTTCGACGAGATGCGCCGCATGGGCATCCGCACGGTGATGATCACCGGGGACAACCCGATGACCGCCAAGGCGATTGCCGACGAGGCCGGTGTCGACGACTTCCTCGCCGAGGCCACCCCGGAGGACAAACTCGCGTTGATCAGACGCGAACAGCAGGGTGGTCGCCTGGTCGCGATGACCGGTGACGGCACCAACGACGCCCCCGCCCTGGCGCAGGCCGACGTCGGCGTCGCGATGAACACCGGCACCTCGGCGGCCAAAGAGGCCGGCAACATGGTCGATCTCGACTCCGACCCCACCAAGCTGATCGAGATCGTGGAGATCGGCAAACAGCTGCTGATCACCCGGGGCGCGTTGACCACGTTCTCCATCGCCAACGACATCGCCAAGTACTTCGCCATCATTCCGGCGCTGTTCGTGGGATTGTTCCCCGGCCTGGACCTGCTCAACGTGATGCGGCTGCACAGCCCGCAATCGGCCATCCTGTCCGCGGTCATCTTCAACGCGATCGTCATCGTGGTGCTGATCCCGCTGGCCTTGCGCGGGGTGCGCTATACCCCGGCGAGTGCGTCAAAGCTGTTGAGCCGCAACCTCACCATCTACGGGCTTGGCGGCATCATCGCGCCGTTCATCGGCATCAAACTCATCGACCTGGTGGTCCAACTCTTTCCTGGGATGTCTTAAATGAAACTCTCCAACACCATTCGGCAACACTGGGCTGCGCTGCGCGCACTGCTGGTCCTCACCGTGATCACCGGCCTGGTCTATCCGCTGCTGGTCTGGGCGGTGGCGCAACTGCCCGGCCTGCAGCACAACGCGAACGGCTCGATCATCGAGGTCGACGGAAAACCGATGGGCAGCAGCCTGATCGGCCAGCTGTTCACCGACGCCGACGGCAACGTGTTGCCGCAGTACTTCCAGAGCCGGCCGTCGGCGGCGGGTGACGGATACGACCCGATGGCCACCAGTGCCAGTAACCTCGGACCGGAGAGCATCGTCGACGCAGAAGACAAGCCGAGCCTGCTCACCCTGGTGTGCACGCGCAGCGCCGAGGTCGCAGACCTCAACGGCGTCAACGGCGCACGCCCGTTCTGCACCGGTGACGGGGTGGGAGCGGTGCTGTCGGTGCTCGGCCCGCGGGATGCCACCGGCAACGTCGTCGACCCGACTCAGGTGATCAGCGTCAACCAGCCGTGCGCCACCACGACGACGCCGTTCCTGGCCACCTTCGAGAACGTCCGCGTGCAGTGCAATGACGGGCAGGACGTCTCGACCGGCCAGCTGGTCGCAGTCAAGGGGGCCGCCGGCGACCCGCAGGTACCCGCCGACGCCGTGACCGCCAGCGGCAGCGGCCTGGACCCCCACATCTCACCGGCCTACGCCGACCTGCAGATCGACCGGGTGGCCGCCGCCCGCGGGGTCAGCGCCGATGAGGTGCGCCGGATCGTCGACGAGAACACCACCGGCCGCTCCCTGGGCTTCATGGGTGAACCCGCGGTGAATGTCCTGGCCGTCAACATCGCACTCGACCAGCTGGGTGGATGATGGTCTGGTGAGTACCAAGCGGGGCGAGCTGCGCATCTACCTCGGCGCAGCCCCCGGCGTCGGGAAGACGTTCGCCATGCTCGGCGAGGCCCACCGCCGGCTCGAACGGGGCACCGACCTGGTGGCCGCGGTGGTCGAAACCCACGGCCGCCGCAAGACCGCCGAATTGTTGGACGGCATCGAGATCGTGCCGCCGCGGTATGTCGACTACCGCGGCGGCACGTTCGCCGAACTCGACGTGCCCGCGGTGCTCGCACGCCACCCCGAGGTCGTGTTGGTCGACGAGCTCGCCCACACCAATACCCCGGGCAGCAAGAACCCCAAGCGCTGGCAGGACATCGAAGAGCTGCTCGACGCGGGCATCACGGTGATCTCGACCGTCAACGTCCAGCACCTGGAAAGCCTCAACGACGTCGTCGCACAGATCACCGGCATCGAGCAGCAGGAAACCGTCCCCGACGGTGTCGTCCGCAGCGCGGGACAGATCGAACTGGTCGACGTGGCACCGGAAGCCTTACGGCGCAGACTTTCTCACGGAAACGTCTATTCGCCGGACCGCATCGACGCGGCGCTGAGCAACTACTTCCGGCAGGGCAACCTGACCGCGCTGCGCGAGCTGGCGCTGCTGTGGCTCGCCGACCAGGTGGACGCCGCCCTCGCCAAGTACCGCGCCGACCACCACATCAGTGCCACCTGGGAAGCCCGGGAGCGGGTGGTGGTGGCCGTCACCGGTGGGCCGGAGTCGGAAACGCTGGTGCGCAGAGCTTCTCGGATCGCCTCGAAGTCCAGCGCCGAACTGCTGGTGGTCCACGTGGTGCGCGGCGACGGTCTGGCCGGGGTGTCGGCTCCGCAGATGGGCAGCATCCGGGAGCTGACGTCGAGCCTGGGTGCGACGCTGCACACCGTCGTCGGCCACGACGTCACCGCCGCACTGCTGGACTTCGCCAGGGAACGCAACGCCACCCAACTGGTGATCGGCACCTCGCGACGATCCCGGTGGGCGCGGATCTTCGATGAGGGCATCGGCGCCAAGACGGTGCAGGACTCCGGCAAGATCGACGTCCATATGGTCACCCATGAGGAAGCCAAGACCGGGTGGACGCGTGCGGCACTGTCGCCGCGTGCCCGCAATCTGACCTCGTGGCTGGCGGCGCTGGTGGTGCCGTCGCTGATCTGCGCGGCCACGGTGCTGCTGCTCGACCGGTTTCTCGGCATCGGCGGCGAAAGCGCCCTGTTCTTCATCGGCGTGCTCGTGGTGGCGCTGCTCGGCGGTGTCGCGCCGGCCGCACTGTCGGCGGTGTTGTCCGGGTTCCTGCTCAACTACTTCCTGGTCGAACCCCGCTACACCTTCACCATCTCCCAGCCCGACAGCGCCATCACCGTCGTGGTGCTGCTGGCGGTGGCCGTGGCCGTCGCCGCCCTGGTCGACGGCGCCGCCAGCCGCGCCAGGGAAGCCCGGCGCGCCTCGCAGGAGGCCGAACTGCTGGCTCTGTTCGCCGGTTCGGTGCTGCGCGGCGCCGACCTGGCCGCGCTGCTGGAGCGGGTGCGCGAAACCTACCTGCAGCGCGCGGTCAGCCTGGTGCGGGCGAGGCCGGCGGCCGGGACCAGCGTGGTGGCGTGCGTGGGCGAGGGGCCGACTGCCGACGTCGACTCCGCTGATACCGCAATCGAAGTCGGCGACGACGAATTCTGGTTGTTGCTGTCCGGGCGCCGGCTGCTGGCCAGTGACCGCCGGGTGCTGGGCGCGGTGGCCACCCAAGCCGCCGGCCTGGTGCGCCAGCGTGAGCTCACCGAGGAGGCCGGCCGCGCCGAGGCCATCGCGAAAGCCGACGACCTGCGGCGCTCACTGCTGTCCGCGGTCAGCCATGACCTCCGCACCCCCCTCGCGGCGGCCAAGGCGGCGGTATCGAGCCTGCGCAGCGATGACGTCAGCTTCTCCCCCGAAGACACCGCTGAACTGCTGGCCACCGTCGAGGAGTCCGTCGACGGCCTGACCGCACTGGTGGGCAATCTGCTCGATTCGTCGCGGCTGGCGGCCGGCGTGGTCAAACCGAATCTGAACGTGGTCTACCTCGAAGAGGTGGTGCAGCGCGCCCTGATCGGAATCGGTAGCGGAACAGCCACATCCGACCGGGCCGTGCTGGATCGGGTCAAGGTCGAGGTCGGTGACGCCGCCGTCCTCGCCGATGCGGGCCTACTGGAACGCGTGCTGGTCAACCTGATCGACAACGCGCTGCGCTACTCCACCGAGGGTCTGGTTCGGGTGAATGCCGGCCACGTCGGCGAGCGGGTGCTGATCAACGTCGCCGATGAGGGCCCCGGCATTTCACCGGGGTCTGCCGAGCAGATGTTCGAACCGTTCCAGCGACTCGGCGACTCCGACAACACCACCGGCGTCGGACTGGGCCTGTCGGTGGCCCGCGGGTTCACCCACGCGATGGGTGGCACCATCTCGGCCACCGACACCCCCGGCAGCGGTCTGACCGTGGTCGTCGACCTGCCCGCACCGACGAGCGGGCCCGCATGAGCAAGACCCGGGTGCTGGTGATCGACGACGAACCGCAGATCCTGCGGGCGCTGCGGATCAACCTGTCGGTGCGGGGGTACGAGGTGTTCACCGCAGCCACCGGCGCCGAGGCCTTGCAGGCCGCCGCCGAGCACAAGCCCGACGTCGTGGTCCTGGACCTGGGACTGCCCGACATGTCGGGTATCGACGTGCTGGGCGGGTTGCGCGGTTGGTTGTCGGCGCCGGTGATCGTGCTCTCGGCCCGCACCGACTCCTCGGACAAGGTGGAGGCGCTCGACGCCGGTGCCGACGACTACGTCACCAAGCCCTTCGGCATGGACGAGTTCCTGGCTCGGCTGCGGGCCGCGGTGCGCCGTGGGGCGGCCGCCTCCGAAACTGACGAGCCCGTCATCGAAACCTCGTCGTTCACTGTGGATCTCGCCGCCAAGAAGGTCACCCGCAGCGGCACCGAAGTGCATCTGACACCCACCGAATGGGGCATGCTGGAGATGCTGGTGCGCAATCGCGGCAAGCTCGTCGGACGCGAAGAACTTCTCAAGGAGGTCTGGGGTCCGGCCTACGCCAAGGAGACGCATTACCTGCGGGTCTACCTGGCGCAGTTGCGACGCAAACTGGAGATAGACCCGTCGCACCCCAAGCATCTGCTCACCGAGGCCGGGATGGGCTACCGGTTCCAGCAGTAGAGGTGGATTAACCCTGCCCAGATCGGGTATTCCGTCGGCCTACGGAGACGTCAATACCGGTGAATGAGGAGGACGGCTCGTGACCACCAGTCAGCCACGGATGCGCCGTCGTCCCCAGATCGGACTGTTGGCCGTGCAATGCGCGGCCATTCTGATCGGATCGCTGTTCCTGATCACCGGCGTGCTCGGCTTCGTCCCGGGCCTCACCAGTAACCTCGATTCCCTGCAGGTGTACGGGCCCGAATCCGAGGCGGCACTGTTCGGGATCTTCGAAGTATCCATAGTTGCCAACCTCTTTCACCTCGTGATGGGTATCGGCGGCCTGCTGCTGGCCAAGACGTATCGCCGGTCGCGGGCCTATCTGTTGCTCGGCGGCTTGGTCATCCTCGGGCTGTGGGTCTACGGCCTGTTGATCGACCTGAACGGGCCCGCAAACGTTCTGCCGATCAACAACGCCGACAACTGGCTGCACCTGGGACTGGGCGCGACGATGGTGATTCTCGCATTGACGCTGGCGGGTTCGCGGGTGCCCACGGGCGCCGGTGGCGAGGTGCTGCTGCCTCCGGAGGAACTGCCGGCCGATTACAAACCGGAGTCATGACACCGCCGGGATCGCTCCCGGAGCGCGCCCCCCGCGTCAGCAGTCACCCTGGATCGCCGACTTCGCGTACCCCGCACTGTGATAGGCGTAAATCCAGGCCCAGCCGACCGGGCTCAGATCCGTAGGGGTCGGCACCATTTCGAGCTCGCCGTCGAAACATTTGCCGATGATGTAGCGCGCCCGGGACACGTGTGACACCGACGTGACGACCAGGACTGTGCGCCAACCGTTCTCGGCGGCCAGCCGGCGCAGTTCCCGCCCCTCCCCCAGCGTCGTCCGCGGATCCGGATCGAAGCAGCGCAGGGTGAAGTTCGGCTGCGCACGAGCACACAGTCCGTCGATCACCGGATCGGCCGGCTCGTACGGGTTCGACAGCACGAGGTTGGGCGCCAGGCCCTGCCCGGCGAGTTCGAGCCCCCGCAGATAGCGCTGCCCGGAGGCCGTCCCACCCAGCACCAGAATCGCGTCGGCCGCCCGGGGGGCGTCGACCTGCGGGCGGACGTAGATGGGATAACCCGCGACCGCCACCAGCACGAGCACCAGCAGCACCGCCGAGGTCCGGCGCAGGTAGGCAAAGTACTGCCACTTGCCGGAACGCTGGGACACGCTCTCGCGGTTACGGGGTGGCGATGGAGTAGGCGATGCCGTCGAGGATGTCGTGCTCGCTGACGGTCAAGGTGGTGAGGCCGGCCCGCGCACCCAGCGCTTCGGCCAGTTCCTGCACCACGATGGCTCCGCCGCCGATCACGTCCACCCGGCCTTCGTGCATCGGGCCCAGCGCGGCCCGCTGTTTGCGGGTCATGGCGATCAGTTGATCGCACACCTCGAGCAGCCGCCCGAAGGGCACCGTCGACAGATGAATCGCCTCGGAGTCGTACGTGGTCATGTCCTGCGCCAGCGCGGCGATGGTGGTGAAGGTACCGGCGACACCCACCCAGGTCCGGGCCTGGTCGACGGGCACGACGCGCAGAGCCTCACCCAGCCGTCGGCGCACCACGTCCCGGGCGGCCGCCACTTCCGCGGCGGTCGGCGGGTCGGAGTGCAGACAGCGTTCGGTCAGGCGCACGCAGCCGATATCGGCGGAATACCCGGCGCTGACCCCGTTGCCGTCGCCGAGCACCACCTCCGTCGACCCGCCCCCGAGATCGACCACCACGAAAGGTGCGTCTGCCGAATCCAATTCGGCTACCGCGCCGTGAAATGACAGCGCCGCCTCCTCGTCACCGGTGATGACCTCCGCCACCGCCCCGGGCACCACGGACCCCAGGATCTCGGCCGTCATCGCGAAGAACTCGTCGCGGTTGCTGACATCCCGGGCCGCGGACGTCGCCACCATGCGCACCCGCGTCACGTCGTGGCGGCGCAGCAGATCCGCATAGTCGACCAGGGCCGCGCGGGTCCGCGCAATCGCCTCGGGCGCGAACTCGCCGGTGGCGTCCACACCCTGCCCCAACCGCACGATGCGCATCTCGCGGTGCACGTCCCGCAGCTCGTCGGGCAGTACGTCGGCGATCAACAGCCGGATCGAGTTGGTGCCGCAGTCGACCGCCGCGACTCTCATGCGCGATCCGCTCCCACGCTCGGGCCTCGCGCACTCGCTACTCGCTGGGGACTCACAGCCACTGCTCCTTGTCCAGAATCCCGGCCATGCCGGGTTCGACGGCCAAAACTGCCAACGCTTCATCCCCGAAGGGGTTGACGCCCTTGCCTTTTGCCAGCGAGTGCGCGATCACCACGTGCAGGCATTTCACCCGGTCGGGCATGCCGCCCCCGGAGAACGTGGTGCCCAGCGGCTCGATGGCATCACGCTCGGCCAGAAACGACTCGTGCGCCCGCCGGTAGGCATCGGCCAGATCAGGGTCCTCGGCCAGCCGGTCCGTCATGTCCTTCATCAGCCCCGAGGACTCCAAGCGGCTCGCCGCTGCGGTCAGCGCGGGATGCGTCAGGTAGTACAACGTCGGAAACGGGGTTCCGTCGGGCAGTTTCGGGGCCGTCTTCACCACTGCGGGCTCCCCGTTCGGGCAGCGGTACGCGATCTCCAGGACACCGCGCGGCTCGCGGCCCAATTGGGCCGCCACGGCGTCCAGGTCGCCCGGGTCAACCACCGGGGGGCGGTATCGCAGGAGGGGGCGGCAGCGGTACAGAGCCCGGGACGGCAGGAGCCAGAGGTGCCGGCCCCGCCGGCGGCGGGCCGTGCGGCTCATCGGCGATGGTTTTCCACAACGTGCTGTACCAGGGTCCTTCCGGGATATCGGAGGTGCCCGGCACAGCGTCGGGAGCGTCCGGGCCTGCCGCCGACGGCGGCAGCTGCACCTGATACGGGATGTCACCGGGCATCACGAAACCCAGCCGTTCCCGAGCCTGGGCGGCGATGAACGCCGGATCGGCCAACTTCGCCTTCTGCTGCTCCAGATCGGAGATCTGCGCGCGCAGCGCCGCTTCGCTGGCGACCAGCTGGTTCATCTCGGTGCGCTGCGCGAAATAGGTCCGGACCGGCCCTGCGATGGTCAGTGTCAGCACACACACCACCGCGGCGAGGATCGCGGCCCGGCGCGCCGTGAAGCCCATCCGCTGCTCGGACTGGCGTTCGGCGGAGATGACGATCGACTGCCGCATGGCCTCGATCTCGACCGGCAGTTCCCGTTCCTCGGTGGGACCGGACTGTTCCTTGCGCGCGAGAGACGTGGACGACGACGTTGACTGCCCTTTGGCGGTTTTACGTGGCTTCCCTTTGGCATCAGCGGAGCGCCCCGGACCGGAGGTCGGGGACCGACGCTTTCCGTCGGGGCGCTTCGCTTCGGCCATCGTTGTAAGAGACTACCGAGCCCGGCTCGGTGAGCCGATTATTTGCCTTCGACCGAGAACCGCGGGAACGCCAGGTCGCCGGCGTAGCGGGCGGCGTCGCCGAGGGCTTCTTCGATGCGCAGCAGCTGGTTGTACTTGGCCACCCGCTCGCTGCGCGCCGGTGCTCCGGTCTTGATCTGACCGCTGCCCACCGCGACCGCCAGATCGGCGATGGTGGTGTCTTCGGTCTCGCCGGAGCGGTGGCTCATCATCGTGCGGTAGCCGCTGTTGTGCGCCAGTGCCACGGCGTCGAGAGTCTCGGTCAGGGTGCCGATCTGGTTGACCTTCACCAGCAGCGCGTTGGCCGCACCCTTTTCGATGCCGTCTTCGAGCCGCTCGGGGTTGGTCACGAACAGGTCATCACCGACGATCTGAACCCGGTCCCCGATAGCGGTGGTCAGCGCCACCCAGCCGTCCCAGTCGTCTTCGGACAGCGGGTCCTCGATGGAGACCAGCGGGTAGGCATCCAGCAGCCCGGCGTAGAACTCCGTCATCTCCGCCGCGGTCCGGGTCTGCTTCTCGAAGGCATAACCCTTGCCCTCGGTGTGGAACTCGGTGGCCGCTACGTCGAGCGCCAGCGCGACGTCGGTGCCGAGCTTGAAACCGGCCTGCTCGATCGCCTTGCTGATCAAGTCGAGCGCGGCGTAGGTGCCTGCGATATCGGGGGCGAACCCGCCCTCGTCACCCAGGCCGGTGGCCAGACCCTGCTTCTTGAGCACCGACTTCAGCGAGTGGTAGACCTCGGCGCCCCAGCGCAGTGCCTCTTTGAAGGTGGGCGCCCCGATGGGCGCGACCATGAACTCCTGGACGTCGACACCGGTATCGGCGTGGGCACCACCGTTGACGATGTTCATCATCGGCACCGGCAGGATGTGGGCGTTCGGACCGCCCAGGTAGCGGAACAGCGGCAGCCCTGCCGATTCAGCAGCAGCCTTCGCCACCGCCAGCGACACACCGAGGATGGCGTTGGCACCCAGCCGGGACTTGTCCGGGGTGCCGTCGAGATCCAGCAGGGCCTGGTCCACCAGGCGCTGGTCGTCGGCCGACAATCCGATCACCGCGGGCGCGATTTCGTCGAGGACGGCTTCGACCGCCTTCTGCACGCCCTTGCCGCCGTACCGCGCCGCGCCGTCACGCAGCTCGACAGCTTCGTGTTCACCGGTGGAAGCGCCCGACGGCACCGCCGCGCGGGCAAAAGTTCCGTCCAGCAGCGCGATCTCGACCTCAACCGTCGGGTTGCCACGAGAATCGAGGATCTCTCGGGCGCCGACCTGCTCGATGATGGGCACGGGGTCTCCTAGCGTCGTCCAGCTGATGCGTTTTCGTGCATCAGCCTAGATGTTGGCCGCCCCCGCTGCCCAGATGGCTACAGCGCATGGCCGCCGGCGTACGCGGTCGCCCAGTCACGCACGGTCCGGGCGTACTGCTCGGAGTTGTTGTATGCCTTCAGCGCGGCCATCCAACCGCGCGGGGTGGCCAGGTCCCCGCCCCGCCAGCACAGGTAGCCGGCGGCCGACAACACCGCGTCGTCCATGTTGTCCGGGCTGATCACGCCGTCGTTGTTGGAGTCGACCCCGTAGAGCTTCCAGGTCGCCGGAATGAACTGCATGGGCCCCATCGCCCGATCCAGATGGGCATCACCGTCCAGCTCACCCTCATCGGTGTCGGCGATGTGCATGTTGCCCGCGGTCCCGTCGAGCCGCACTCCGCGGATCGGCGGGGTGATGTCACCGTTGGGTGCCATGGCCGCCTCTTTGTAGGTGCCGTGATGGCTTTCGACCATGCCGATCCCGGCCAGCGTCGGCCACGTCAGATGGCAGTCCGGGTTCTCCACCTCCGCCACCCGCGCGGCATAGGCGTAGGCCTCCAGCGCGGTCACCGGGAGGCCCATGGCCGGGGCGCGCTCGGCCGCCCACTCGTGGAGTTGGTCGGCGCCGCGCCCGGCGCCGTAGGTGTCGACAGCCGGCACCGGGTCGCCCGTCGGCGGCGGAACACCCTCGGGAACGGGCGTGCCGATCTGCCATGAACAGCTGGAGGCCATCAACAACGCTGCCGCGCCCAATGCTGCGGCAGCCTGTAGCCAGCGCTTCGACACAGGACTCCTCAACCCACTCTGGTCACGACCATGGTCCCATGCGTTCGAAGTAGTTCGACTCAGCCTCGACCTGCCCGCAGGGGTGTAACCTCCGATTCGGCACGCCATTAGGTGAGCCACACCTTGCTTTGCTGAGCCTAG
This sequence comes from Mycobacterium sp., assembly GCA_040512325.1. GTDB lineage: Bacteria > Actinomycetota > Actinomycetes > Mycobacteriales > Mycobacteriaceae > Mycobacterium. The sequence continues at coordinate 11,253 of JBEVFK010000018.1, forward strand.
GCAGGGTGTGCGTCGCGTCGTAGCAAGGACCATTCGATGACTGCGCTGGGGGATCTCTCAGTAACTGTGCTTGCCGCAGGTCCGAGTGTGTCCGCACAGATCTTCGGCAGTTTGCTCATCGGTCTGCGCGAGGGTCTCGAGGCCGGCATCGTGGTCAGCATCCTGATCGCTTTTCTGGTCAAGTCCGACCGCCGGGACGCCCTGAAATGGGTGTGGCTGGGGGTGGGCGCCGCGATCGTGATGACCATCGGCGTGTTCCTGGGCATCCAGTACGGCTCGAACACGATCTCCGGCCTGGGCGCGGAGGCCATCGCCGGCGTCGCGTCGCTGGTGGCGGTGGTGATCGTGACCACCATGGTGCTGTGGATGAAGAAGGCCGCGGCCGGCCTCTCCGGCGAACTGCGCGGCGAGATGTCACGCGCCCTGGAAACCGGTCGCTGGGCGGTCGCGGTGCTGGCGTTCCTGGCCGTGGGCCGCGAAGGCGTCGAAACCGCGCTGTTCATGGTCGGTTACGCCGAAGCCGAGACCGCGTGGCCGCTGACCGGCCTGATCATCGGGGTTCTGATCGCAGCAGCGCTCGCCTACGGCATGTACGCCGGGGCCGTGCGCATCGATCTCGCCAAGTTCTTCAAGTACACCGGCGTGCTGCTGATCGTGGTCGCCGCCGGCATCCTCTCCTACGGCATCGGCGCCCTGCAGACCGTCGGCTGGCTGCCCGGGCTGTCCACGCGCGCATTCGACATCAGCTCGTGGCTCGACTGGTCGGCCTGGTACGGCTCGATCATCCAGGGCGTCTTCAACATCACGCCCACCCCGACCGTGCTGCAGCTGATCTGCTGGCTGACCTACCTGGTGGTCATCCTCGCCCTGTTCCTGCGCCCCACCGGCGGATCGCGCAAGCCGGCACCCCACAGTCCTGCCACTGGCTCTTCCGCCACCGCTGATCCGGACTCGGATAGCGAATCCACAACCGAGAGGTCGACCACGTGAACCGCACCACCCACACCCTTGCCGCCACCGCGGCAGCGATCCTGGCGGGGATTTCCCTGACCAGCTGCACCGCCAAGGATCCCGCTCCGGCGGAGGAGACGGCCGGCGGCACCGGATCGGCGGCCGCCCCCGCCGAGATCACGGTCGACGCCACCGATACCGAGTGCACACTCTCGGGTGCGGAGGGTGCCACCGGCGCCAACACCTTCGTCATCACCAACAACGGCAGCAAGGTCACCGAGTTCTACGTCTACGACGAAGGTGATCGGGTGATGGGCGAGGTGGAGAACGTCTCCCCCGGTCTGCAGCGCACGCTGATCGTGCAGCTGACGCAGCCGGGCACCTATCAGACGGCGTGCAAGCCGGGCATGATCGGCGACGGCATTCGCGCCGACTACACCGTCGCCGGCGAAGAGGTCCAGGTCGACACCGAGGGCAAGTTCAAGGAAGCCGCCGACAACTACAAGCGCTACGTGGTGTCGCAGTCCGACGCGCTGATCCCGGCGGTCGAGGGCTTCGTCGCCGCCATCAAAGCCGGCGACGTCGAAGCGGCCAAGGCACAGTTCGGGCCCACCCGGGTGTACTACGAGCGCATCGAGCCGGTGGCCGAGTCGTTCCCCGATGATCTCGATCCGCGGATCGACCTGCGGGAGGCCGATCTCGAAGAGGGCGCGAAGTGGACCGGCTTCCACGCGCTGGAGAAGCAACTGTGGGTCACCGGGCTGCAGCCCGACGCCAACGCACTGGCCGACCAGTTGCTTGCCGACGTCAAGGAGCTCAACGACGGAGTGAAGGCCCCCGACTTCACCATCGACTCCACACAGATCGCCGGTGGCGCACAGGGTCTGCTCGACGAGATCTCCATCAGCAAGATCTCCGGTGAAGAAGACATCTTCAGCCACACCGACCTGTGGGATTTCAACGCCAACCTGCAGGGCTCGCAAACCGCGGTGGCCTCGGTGCGCCCCATCCTCGATGAGCGCAACCCCGACCTCGGCAAGCGCGTCGACCAGCGGTTCGAGGAGTCCGAAGCACTGCTCGAAAAGTACCGCGAGGGCGACGGATTCGTCTTCTATGACAAGGTCACCGAGCCGGAGCGCCAGGAGCTGTCGCGCTCGATCGATGCGTTGTCCAAGGAAGTGAGCCAGGTCCAAGGTGTCATTGCCCCCCAGTAACCACCCCGGTAGCGATCCCGCAGTCTCCGAGCAGCCGGCCGGCGGGTTTTCCCGCCGTCGGCTGCTCGGCGCGGCCGGTGTCGGTGCTGCCGTCGTCGGCGCTGCCGGAGCAGGCGCGCTGGCCGGGCGGGCCTCGGCGGCCCAGCCGTCCACCGATCACCTCCAGGTGGCGGTGCCGTTCCGCGGTGAGCAGCAGGCCGGCATCGTGACGGCCCAGCAGGACCGGATGACCCTCGGCGTGTTCGACGTGACCACCGACTCGCGTGACGAGGTGATCGCGATGCTGCAGGAGTGGACCGCGATGGCCCAGCGGATGACCCAGGGCGAGGAGGCCTTCACCGATGGCGCCGTCGGTTTGAATCCCTATGCGCCACCGACGGATACCGGTGAGGCGCTGGGGCTTCCGGCCTCGCAGCTGACCCTGACCATCGGGTTCGGGCCGTCCTTTTTCACCAAGGACGGCGTGGACAGGTTCGGTATCGCCGACCTCAGGCCCGAGCTGTTGAAGAATCTGCCGAAGTTCCCCAACGAGACCATGGACCCCGCCCGCTCCGGCGGCGACATCTGTGTGCAGGCCTGCGCCAATGACCCCCAGGTCACCTTCCATGCGATCCGCAACTTGGCCCGCGTCGGGTTCGGCACCGTCGCGGTGCGCTACGCCCAGCTGGGCTTCGGGCGCACCAGCTCCACCACCCAGGACCAGGCAACCCCGCGGAATCTGTTCGGCTTCAAAGACGGCACGGCCAACCTCAAGGCTGAAGAGACCGACAAGATCAACGAGTTCGTATGGGTGGGCGAAGACGACGGCCCGTCGTGGTTGACCAACGGCACCTATCTGATCACCCGACGGATCCGGATGCGGATCGAGAACTGGGACCGCACCACACTGCTCGAGCAGGAACGCGTCATCGGCCGGCAAAAGGGCAGCGGGGCTCCCAACGGGTTGACCCAGGAGTTCCAGGAGCTCAACCTCGACCTCGTCGACGACAAGGACACGCCGCTGATCGACGTCGACGCCCATGTCCGACTGGTATCACCGGAAAATCTCGGCGGCATCGAGATCCTGCGTCGCGGCTACAACTTCACCGACGGCACCGACGGCTTCGGCCATATGGACGCCGGCTTGTTCTTCATCGCGTTCGTGCGCAACCCCGAAACGCAGTTCATCCCGATGCAGTTCGAGATGTCCCGCAAAGATGCGATGAACGAATACATCACCCACACCGGCACCGCGATCTTCGCCGTGCCGCCGGGCATCCCCGAGGGCGACCCGACGGCGTTCTGGGGTTCGACCCTCTTCCGCTGACAGCTCGGCGGGACCGCAGTTTCCTGACTCGTGCGCAGAAATTCGCTGAGATACTGACGTACGCGTTAAATCTCCCTGACAGGCTGGCTGATCAGAGTCGGGCGGAAACGTTGCTGGGAGCCGTATATTCATTTACGCTCATGACAACACCGTCCCGATGAACAGGGTCTTCCCCTCCGTTTTGGCGACACGTGTCTTTCGGTCAACTGGGGACAACAGCCACGGGGGCGGGTTCGGGAATGGGCACCGGAGTTCCAGCAGACATCGCTGGATGGCGGGATGCCAAGAGGTACCTGTGGTTGCTGGCTGCCGCGGTGCCCTGCCTCGTCGGACTTTCGTGGTTCGCCGTCCTCGCCACCGGGTGGTCCTGGTTGTGGTGGCTGGGATCTCTGCTGACGTTCGCCGTGATGCCGCTGTCCGATTACCTGATCGGGCGCGACGGGGGCGAGGCGCCCGACAGCGCGTACATCGACCTTGATCAAGACCGGTTCTACCGGTGGACGACGTACCTGTACCTGCCCAATCAATACGGTTCCCTGCTCCTGGCGTGCTGGCTGTGGAGCGGCGGGGGCTGGTTGTCGATGGCGTGGGTCGACAAGCTGGGCTTGATGATCACGGTGGGCATCATCGGCGGCATCGGAATCAACGCCGCGCACGAACTCGGCCACAAGCGCCAGAAACTCGAGAAGCGACTGAGCAAGCTCGCCCTGGCGCAAACCGGCTACGGCCACTTCTTCGTCGAGCACAACTACGGCCACCACGTGAACGTGGCGACCCCGACTGATCCGGCCAGTTCCAGGCTGGGTGAAAGCGTCTACCGATTCGTCCCCCGATCCGTCCGCGGCGGGTTGCGGTCGGCCTGGCGGCTGGAATCGGCCCGTTGCCGGCGCCGCGGCACATCTCCCTGGACTCTGCGTAACCACGTTCTCAGCGCCTGGTTGCTGACGGCGCTGCTGTTCCTGATCCTGGCAGTGTGGTTCGGGCCGGTGGTGCTGCCGTGGCTGGTAGGTCAAGCAGTGGTCGGGTTCTGTCTGCTGGAGACGGTCAACTACCTCGAGCACTACGGCCTGCGTCGCCGGCTGCTGGCCGACGGCCAATACGAGCGGGTGGGCCCCGGACACAGCTGGAACAGCAACACCGTGGTGGCCAACGTCGTCCTGTATCACCTGCAACGCCATTCGGATCACCACGTCAACCCCGCCCGGCGCTTCCAGACCCTGCGCAGCTGCGAGAGCGCACCACAACTCCCCGCGGGCTATGGCGCGATGTTTGTGCTCGCCCTGATTCCCCCGCTCTGGGGCCGCGTGATGGACCGGCGCGTGATCGCGCACTACGACGGCGATATCACCATGGCCGCCCTCGATCCCCACTGCAGCGAAAAAGTGTTGCGTCGCTATGCCTCTGAGCCTGCATGAGCATGCTCAGTCGCCGAAGATTCCTGGGCGCCACCGCGGTCACCGCACTCGGCGCCGGCGGTGCCGGCGGAGCCGCCTGGTGGCTCAGCTCCAACCGGGAACCCGCGCCCCAGCGCGATCACCACACCGCGATCGTCATCGGCAGCGGCTACGGCGGCGGGGTTTCGGCCCTGCGCTTGGGCCAAGGGGGCACAGACACCCTCGTTCTCGAGATGGGCCGGCACTGGGACACCCCGGACGCCGACGGCAGACGGTTCACCAAGATGCTGCCGGCCGACACCCGGGCCGGCTGGTTCACCGATCGACCACCCAGCCTGGTGACCTCGTACGGGGGATTCTCCCTCGACGACGTCGCCCGCAATTCACCATCTCCGCAGCCGACACAGGCCGGCATCTGCAACATGGAAGTCCATGGCGCACACCGGGTTTTCCGTGGCACGTGCGTGGGCGGCGGTTCGATGGTCAACGCCGGGGTGGCAGCCATTCCCACGCCCGCCCAGATCGCCGACACGTTCCCCGATCTCGACGCCGACGAGTTCCTCACCACGTACCTCGAGCGCGCCAAGACCACCCTGCAGATCAGCTACCGCGACATGGACTGGTTCGAGCAGACGCCGTATTTCCAGTTCGCACGGGTGGGACGCAGTTATGCCGCCGCCGCCGGCTATCCCGTCGACTACAACGGCAGCGCCTATTCATTCGACTACCTCCGGGACGAGGCCGACAATCTGGTGCCCCGATCGGCACTGGCCTTCGAGCAGCAGTTCGGCAACAACTACGGCCGGTACGGCAGTATCGACCAGACCTATCTCGCAGCCGCCATGGCCACCGGGAACGTCGCGTTGCGCCCGTTGACCGAAGCCACCGACATCCGGCGCGAACCCTCGGGCGAATACGTGGTGTCGACCCGGACGATCGACCGCTGGGGCGCCGAGCTCAGCCGTGCCGAAATCGGGTGCACCCAGCTCTATCTCGCCGCCGGAGTGCTCGGTACCACCAAGCTGCTCCTGCGCGCACGCGAGCTCGGCGGCTTGCCGGACCTCAACGACGAAGTAGGACGAGGGTACGGCAACAACGGCGACATCATGGTGGCCCACGGACTCAGGGACAGCGATCCGGCGGGCACTGACCAGTCGTTACTCGGTCTGATCAACATCGACGGTCGGGCAGATCCCGAGAACCCGGTGTATGCCACCATGTTCGCCATACCGCTGCCGGTGGAGACGCACATGCTGGGGTACTACGTCATGGTCAGGACCGCCGACCGTGCTGAGATCGCCTACGACCGCCAAGCCGACTCCGTCACCATCGACTGGCCGGCGGTGTACACCGAACGGCAGGCGGAGCGGGCCGCCCGGGTGTTCGACAAAGTGACGCAGGCCAACGGAGTCGAATACCGCAACGATCTGTTCTCCGGAGAGGTCTTCGCGCCCAACACTGTTCACCCTCTGGGCGGATGCGTCCGCGGCCAGGCCACCGACTTGTTCGGCCGGGTGAAAGGCTACGACAACCTCGTCGTCAACGATGCCTCACAGCTGCCGGGCTATCTGGGATGCAATCCGTTCATGTCCATCACCGCTCTGGCCGAACGCAACATCGAAGCCGTCATCCAGGGCCGGCATTAGGCCCAACTGAGCGAGATCGATTCAGGCACCGGCCGTTTCACGCACTTTCGCCACCCACTCCGCTTCGGCTTCCGGTGTGGTCTCCGGCAGGATGAAGCCCCCTTCCATCGCCCAACCGGGCGGGAAGTCCACGACGGCGACGAGCAGCCGCATCGGGTCGGCCCCGGTGATCTCCAGATAGCTGTCATAGATGCGCTGCATCAAGGTGTGTCGTACCTCCTCGCTGCGGCCGGCCCGGATCGAGCCCCGGATCATCGCCGGCGTCGATGGGTCACCACCGGTGTAGGCGTGCCCCGGGGGCAATTCGGGGAACACCACGTGAACCAGCTCGAACGGCGCGCCGGTGACCTCGACGTGGGTGGCGGTGACGGCGTCGGCGATTCTCGCCCGCTGGTCGGCATCGAGCGTTCCGGCCACGGTGATGCATTCATACATTGGCACGGCAGTATCCTTTCATTTCAACTATGTATTTCGTCATACTGACTCAAACTGATACACCCTGTCAATGGCGTCTATGATGATCTACATGGTCAGAGAATCGGTTTCCGGTGAAGCGCGATCTCGCATGGTCAGCAGCGCCGCCGAACTGCAGCGGTCGGCCGGGGTCAATGGTGTCGGATTCGCCGAGATCATCACCCACAGCGGAGCGCCGCGCGGATCGATCTACCATCACTTTCCCGAAGGGCGGGTGCAGCTCGCGGTGGAGGCCACGGCGTATGCGGCCGAATCGATGGCCGACGACGTGCGCGCAATCCTCGCCGACGCCACTGATGTGCACGACGCACTGGATGCATTCGTCGCCGTCTGGCTGGACATCATGCGCCGCGGCGACTTTCAGACCGGTTGCGCGGTGGCCGCCGCGGCCATGGATTCACGCTCGGCCCCGAAGCTTCGTGCCGCCGCCAACGAGGCGTTCCAGCTGTGGGAACAACTTCTCGGCGACGCGTTCACCGCCGTCGGCATCGCCGAAACGCGCGCCAGGGCATTGGCACTGACCGTGCTGGCCGCGATCGAGGGCGCCATCATCCTGGCCCGCGCTGACGGCACCCCCGAGCCTCTGCAGACGGTGGCCGGTGAACTCCACCGGCTCATCGATCTGGCGTTGGGCGATGGCCGTTCACCAGGCAGCCGCTAAACCCGAGGATCGTCGTCGTCGTCGTCCTCGTCGTCGTTCTCGTCGTCCTCGTCGGACACCGGCACCAGTTCATCGGCGGAAATCGCGTCGGCCACATCGGTAGGCCAGGCGGCCCGCCATTCGTCCTCGGTGACCGTGCCGAGCTCGACGTCGCCGAATCGACCGGCTCCGCGCGCTGTCGCCACTGCCTGCTCGGCGCCGCGTAGGTCATCCATGAACTCCAGAACCGCTGAGCGCAGCGAACTCTCGGCGTCGACGTCCGCGGACAGGGTGATCGCGATGATGCGGGACGGGATCACCTCGGCAGGCACGCCGGCCTGCTGCGCGCGCGAGATCACCTTCTGCGCCAACGCCAACGCGGGTTGCCCCGTCGGCAGATCGGCCACCACCGATTCCCGGGGCTTGGTCAGTTTCTCCCGAGCTTTGCGTTCCTCCCACTGCGCCA
>JBEVFK010000019.1:0-19362 GCA_040512325.1 Mycobacterium sp.
TACATCACCAACGCGCCGGTGGCCGACCTCTTCATCGCATTCGCCCGTACCCGGCCTGCTGACGCCGACGGCGCGGGCATCGCGGTGTTCCTGGTACCGGCGGATAGTCCCGGCGTCGAGGTCGGCGCCAAGGACGCCAAAATGGGGCAGGAAGGTGCCTGGACCGCCGACGTCAACTTCAACGACGTCCGGGTGCCCGACACTGCACTGGTCGGCGGCAGCGAAGACATCGGGTACCGCGCGGCGATGATCTCGCTGGCGCGCGGTCGGGTGCACATCGCGGCCCTGGCGGTGGGGACGGCCCAGCGCGCACTCGACGAATCCGTGGCCTACGCGGCCGCCGCCACCCAGGGCGGCACGCCCATCGGGAACTTTCAGCTGGTGCAGGCGATGATCGCCGATCAGCAGACCGGTGTGCTGGCCGGTCAGGCCCTGGTCCGTGAGGCCGCCCGCAAGTGGGTGACCGAAGAGGACCGGCGGATCGCCCCGTCGGCTGCCAAGCTGTTCTGTACTGAAATGGCCGGACAGGTTGCGGATCTGGCGGTGCAGATCCATGGCGGCAGCGGATACATGCGGGGTGTGGTGGTCGAACGCATCTACCGCGAGGTCCGGTTGCTGCGGCTTTACGAGGGCACCAGTGAGATTCAGCGATTGATCATCGGCGGCGGACTGGTCAAGGCCGCCCAGAAGAAGAACAAGGGGTGAGCTGATGTCTCTGTTGACCGGCCGAACGGCCGTCGTCACCGGCGGCGCCCAGGGTCTGGGGTACGCGGTCGCCGAACGCTTCATCGCAGAGGGGGCCCGGGTGGTGCTCGGGGACCTCGATCTGGCGGCCACCGCCGCGGCCGCCGCCGCGCTCGGCGGTGATGACGTTGCCGTCGCGGTGCGCTGCGATGTCACCAGCGGCGACGATGTCGAGGCCCTGGTCGCGGCAGCGGTCGAGCACTTCGGCGGTCTGGACGTCATGGTCAACAATGCGGGCATCACCCGGGATGCGACCATGCGCAAGATGACCGAGGATCAGTTCGACCAGGTGATCTCGGTGCATCTGAAAGGCACGTGGAACGGCACGCGGCACGCCGCGGCGATCATGCGGGAGAACAAGTCCGGCGCCATCATCAACATGTCCTCGCTGTCGGGCAAGGTCGGGATGATCGGTCAGACGAATTACTCGGCGGCCAAGTCCGGCATCGTCGGCATGACCAAGGCCGCCGCGAAAGAGCTGGCTCATCTGGGAGTGCGGGTCAACGCGATCGCACCGGGATTGATCCGGTCGGCGATGACCGAGGCCATGCCGCAACGCATCTGGGACTCGAAGGTCGCCGAGGTGCCGATGGGCCGGGCCGGCGAACCCGCCGAGGTGGCCAGCGTCGCACTGTTCCTGGCCTCGGATCTGTCGTCCTACATGACCGGGACCGTCATGGATGTCACGGGTGGGAGGTTCATGTGACCCGCGACCTGAGGCAAATAGTGATCTGTGAGCCGGTCCGCACCCCGATCGGGCGCTACGGCGGAATGTTCAAGTCGCTGACCGCGGTGCAGCTCGGCGTGGCGGCGCTGACCGGTTTGCTGGAGCGCACCGGCATTCCGGCCGACGCCGTGGAAGACGTGATCCTGGGGCACTGCTATCCCAACAGCGAAGCGCCCGCGATCGGACGGGTGGTCGCCCTCGACGCGGGGTTGCCGGTGACGGTGCCGGGTATGCAGCTCGACCGGCGTTGCGGGTCGGGACTGCAGGCCGTCATTCAAGCCGCACTCCAAGTCGCCAGCGGCAACAACGATCTCGTGATCGCCGGCGGCGCCGAGAGTATGAGCAACGTGGCGTTCTACTCCAACGACATGCGCTGGGGTGGCTCCCGTGGAGTTCAGGTGCACGACGCCCTGGCCCGAGGCCGCACCACCGCGGGTGGCCGCAACTACCCGGTGCCCGGCGGCATGCTGGAGACCGCGGAGAACCTGCGCCGTGAGTACTCGATCTCCCGCGACGAGCAGGACCGACTGGCCGTCACGTCCCATCAGCGTGCGGTGGCCGCGCAGCGCAGTGGTGTCTTCGCCGAAGAGATCATCCCCGTCACGGTCACGACGCGCGCCGGTGAGGAACAGATCGACACCGACGAGCACCCGCGTGCGGACACTTCGATGGAATCGCTCGCCAAGCTCAAACCCGTTCTCGGCAAACAGGATCCGGAGGCGACGGTCACCCCGGGAAACTCCAGCGGGCAGAACGACGCCGCGTCGATGTGTGTGGTGACCACGCCGGACAAGGCTCACGAGCTGGGCCTGACCCCGCTGGTCGGTCTGGTGTCGTGGGGGGTGGCCGGCGTCGCGCCCAACGTGATGGGCATCGGCCCGGTACCTGCCACGGAAGTGGCGTTGGCCAAAGCGGGCCTGACGCTCAAGGACATCGACGTGATCGAACTCAACGAAGCCTTCGCCGCGCAGGCGCTGGCGGTGCTGCGGGAGTGGAACTTCGGTGATGACGACCTGGCGCGCACCAACATTCACGGATCGGGGATCTCGCTCGGGCATCCCGTCGGTGCCACCGGAGGACGGATGCTGGCGACGCTGGCCCGGGAGCTGAACCGGCGCGAGGCGCGCTACGGGCTGGAAACCATGTGCATCGGTGGCGGGCAGGGACTGGCCGCGGTATTCGAGAGGTTCACCTCATGACCAAACTCGCCCAGACTCTGGGTCTTTCGGAGTTTCAAGCCGAGATCATCTCGACCGTACGGCAATTCGTCAACAAAGAGGTGATCCCGAACGCCCCCGAATTGGAGCGTACCGACACCTACCCCCAGGCCATCGTGGACGCGATGAAAGAGATGGGCCTGTTCGGGCTGATGATCCCGGAGGAGTACGGCGGGCTGGGGGAGTCGCTGCTGACCTACGCGCTGTGCGTCGAGGAGCTCGCCCGCGGCTGGATGAGCGTTTCCGGGGTGATCAACACCCACTTCATCGTGGCCTACATGATCCGCCAGCACGGTACCGACGCGCAAAAGCAGCACTATCTCCCGCGAATGGCGACCGGGGAGGTCCGTGGGGCGTTCTCCATGTCGGAACCCGAACTCGGCTCCGACGTCGCGGCCATCCGTACTCGCGGCACCCGCAACGACGACGGCACCTACACCATCAGCGGTCAGAAGATGTGGCTGACCAACGGTGGTAGCTCCACTCTGGTGGCGGCCCTGGTACGCACCGATGAGGGCGCCGACAAGCCGCATCGCAACCTGACCGCCTTTCTGGTGGAGAAGCCGTCCGGGTTCGGGGAAGTGCTTCCGGGACTGGTGATTCCGGGCAAGCTGGACAAAATGGGCTACAAGGGCATCGACACCACGGAGCTGATCTTCGACGGCTACACCGCCGCCGCGGCTGATGTGCTGGGCGAGGCGCCGGGGCAGGGCTTCTTCCAGATGATGGACGGCGTAGAGGTCGGGCGGGTCAACGTTTCGGCCAGGGCGTGCGGGGTGGGACTGCGGGCCTTCGAGCTGGCGGTTCGGTATGCGCAGCAGCGGGAGACGTTCGGCAAGCCGATCGCCGAGCATCAGGCCATCGCGTTCCAGATTGCCGAGATGGCCACCAAGGTCGAAGCGGCCCACTTGATGATGGTCAATGCCGCCCGCCTGAAGGATTCCGGCGAACGCAACGACGTCGCTGCGGGCATGGCCAAATACCTGTGCAGTGAGTTCTGTTCGGAGGTCACCCAGCAGAGCTTCCGGATCCACGGCGGCTACGGATACTCCAAGGAATACGAGATCGAGCGGCTGATGCGCGACGCCCCGTTCCTGCTCATCGGTGAAGGCACCAGCGAGATCCAGAAGAACATCATCAGCAAGAGGCTGCTCGCCGACTACAAGGTCTGACGGCGAATCTGACGAAATTGACGGGTGTTCACGAAAACTGTCCGGCTGCCCCGGCAAATGCCCTAGCTTGAGGTTCGATTTCGAATTCAAAGCTTGAGTAGGAGACCTTGTGGCCAGTTTGTCAGCGTGGATGGGTGCGGGTGCGGTTGCCGCGGGGGTTTCTGCCGCATTGATCGCCGGAGCCGACGTGGCGAGTGCCGACACCGCCGCGGCATCGGACACTTCGAAGTCCGATACCAGCGCGAGCTCGCCGACCAAGAGCGACCGGCCGGGCTCCCGCGGTGCCAAGGACCGCGCTGGGACTTCGCCGGACACCGGCAGTACCGACACGGCCGACAAGGCAGATTCGGCCGACACCGCGGACACGTCGGGCAAGGTGACCAAGGCCGGCAAACGTGGGCGCGACAGCGACGCCACGGAGTCGCAGGACAGCACCGGTATCTCGGAGGCAGCGGAGACCACCCCGTCCGCCGAGGCCGCCGTCGATGGCCAACCGTTAGATGTGACCGTCGACGAGGCCCCGGTCCGGCCGGTCTCCAACGAGCGCCCGGCGCAGGCCGAGGTCCCCGTTCCGGCGCCCACCGAAGCGGACGTGACGTCAGCCACCCCGCCCGTCGAGAAGCCTGCCCTGGCGCGGGCCGAACCGTCGGGCGCATCGGCGACGTCGAAAGTGCAGGCAGCAGAGCTCAGGTCAGTGACAACGGCGGCGGCACCGCAGCGGCAGTCGCTGCAGGAGCTGGCCCAATCCCTGCTCTTCGACGTCATCGGGCTGGCCGTCACCTTCGTGTCCGGCGCTCCCGTGGTACCGCACGGCAGCAAGGTCACCGTGCGTACCTCCTCCTTGGAGATCGCGGAGGGGCACACCGTGCCTGCCCACTGGTACTACCCGGACAGCGACGAAGCGCCACAACGCATCATCTACCTGCAGCACGGTTTTCTCGGGGTGGGTGCGATGTACAGCTACACCGCCGCCTTACTGGCCGAGCGCACCAACAGCGTCGTCGTGGTTCCTACCCTCTCGTCGAATCGCTACGTCCGAGACGGGTTCTGGCTGGGCGATGATCAGGCGCACCTCGCCACCGCGAATCTGTTCCTGGGCGACCGCGACGCGCTGACTGCCAGCGCGTTGGCGGCGGGCTACGCCACGAAGTACGGTGCCGACGTTGCGTTGCCGGACAGCTTCCTGCTGGTGGGGCACTCCCTCGGTGGTGGCCTGGTGGCGGGTGCAGCGGGCCACTACGCGGACGCGGTCCTCGCGAGCGGCGCCGAAAGTCATCTAGCCGGGGTGGTGCTCCTCGACGCGGCGCTGTCGCAGGAGGCGATGGCCGACTCTCTGGACAAGCTGGATGGGCTCGGCTACATACCCGTACTGGAGTTGGGTGCGCCCAAAGATGTGCGCAGAGTGGACGCGGCCTTGAACGAACACCGGCCGGGACACTTCAACGGCGTTGTGCTCACGGGCGGCAAGCACCTGGATTCCATGATGGGGGGCACCCCCTTCATCCAGTTCGTGTCGCACCTGTACCAAGGGTTCCCGACCCGGCAGAACCAGTTGGCCGCGCAGACACTCATCGCCGGGTGGGCCAATGACATTCTCGCGGGACGGATCGATGCGGCCACCGGCAAGTGCGACGGCGAGGAATGTGCCGGCATCTACGGCGATCTCGGAGAGACCATCGCACTCGACACGTCCGCAGGCCCCACCAGCGGGGCCGTGATCGGCGCCGCTGCGCCCGCGCTGACGCTCGAGTTTCAGCCGACACCTGCCACCGCTCTCGTCGCGCCGCGGCAGCCCGTCACCACGGGCCTGCTCCTACGGGTCTGACCGCGGCGCCCGCGCCTGTATCGACGTCGGTACAGTAATGCCGACGGTAGCTTCGGCGGCGAAGGCGGGATGCCATGGTGGAATCTGATACGGCGCTGGGGCCGGGAGTGCCGGCCGCCGGCCGTGGCGTGCTGGACGGTGTCCGGGTGCTGGACTACGGCCGTTTCATCGCCGCGCCCTGGTGCAGTGCGATCCTGGCGGACATGGGCGCCGAAGTGCTGCGCGTGGAGAAACGCGAAGGCGGGGAGGACCGTTGGGTTCAGGCGGTCACCGAGAGCGGCGAAGGTGGCACCTTCCTGCAGTGCAACCGCAACAAGCGGTCCCTGACGCTGGATTCCACCACGGCCGAAGGCGCCGAGATCACCCGTCGTCTGGTGGCCAGGTCGGACATCGTGGTCGCCAACATGCCGGCGGCGGGAATGCGCGCCAGCGGCCTGGACTACGAGACGCTGCGGGCGATCAAGCCCGACATCATCCTGGCCAGTGCCACCGCGTTCGGCGAGGGTGGCCCCTACAGTGACCGGATCGGGTTCGACGGCGCGGGACAGGTGCTCTCCGGCGCCACCTACCGGCAGGGCCTACCCGACCAGCCCATCCGAACTGTGGTGCCCTACGCGGACTTCGGTACGGCGCTCACCATGACCATCGGTGTGATGATGGCGCTCTACCACCGGGACAAGACGGGCGTCGGCCAGCATGTGGAGGGCGCGTTACTGCCCACCGCGCTGATGCTGTCGAATGCGTTTCTGATCGAACGTGATCTGTTGGGGTCCGACAAACCCCGCATGGGTAACCGTGGGACGTCGGTGGCGCCGTGCGACCTGTACCGGACCAGTGACGACGGCTGGGTGCTGCTCCAGATCGCCGGACAACCGATGTTCAAGCGGTGGTGCCGGCTGGTCGATCGGCTGGACCTGTTCGAAAATCCGAGCTTCGCCGATGATGATCTGCGCTGGGAACACGGCGACATCCTCAACGACATCATGGCGCAGTGGTGCGCAGGCAAGACCAAGGCCGAGGTGCTCGACCTGCTCCAGGCCGCGAAACTCCCTGCGGCTCCCATGCATTCAACCCAGGAAGCACTCGACGACCCGCACGTGCAGGCGATGGGCTATCTGCAGCGGGTGCCGTTCCCGGGTGCCACCCGCGACGTCCCGATCATCGAGACGCCCTTCCGGATGTCGGCCACGCCGGGGACCATCCGACGGCGCGCACCGCTTCTGGGAGAGCACACCGAGGAGGTGCTCGCCGAGATCGGCTACCGCGGCGACGAGATCTCCGGACTGCGGTCACGGTCGATCGTGTAGTCGGTGAACCGAATCCGGCGGGTACGCCGGCGGTAGGTGCTCATCAACCACGGCCAGTTGTGGGTGTCGCGCCCCCGATCGTCGTGGTACCAACTTCGGCAGCTCTGCCAGACGGTGTGTTTCTGGCGTCGTGCCATGGCACCGAGGAAGGCACGATAGGCGGCGTCTCGGACTTCGAGGACCGCACCGCCGCACCCGGCGATTTCGCGAACGGCGGCCACGATGTGGGCGGCCTGGGCCTCCAGCATGTAGACGATCGAGCCCGAGCCCAGATTGGTGTTCGGGCCGTAGACCAGGAACATATTGGGAAACCCCGGGACCGACAGGCCCAGGAATGCCCCGGCACGTTCACTCCACACGTCCGCCAAAGATCTGCCGCCCTCGCCGGTGATCGCGACGCTCGAGACGAAAGGGGTTGTCACAAAGCCGGTGCCGAAGACAATGACATCGGCGGCGTGGGGACCGGACGTGGTGACGACCCCGGCCGCGGTGACGGCCGTGATGGGCGCGGTCTCCAAGGTCACGTCCGGACGCGTCAGCGTGTCGTAGTAGTCGTCGGAGATGAGGATGCGCTTACAGCCGATGTGCAGGTCCGGCCGGAGCTCCTCACGGAGGGCGGCATCGGCCACCTTCGACCTGAGCACCGCGCTGTGGGCCCGACCCAGGATGCCCAACACCGCGGGCCACCGGGAGAACATGGCGGTGACCAACTCGAAGTAGCCCCAGATGATCTGGCGCAGGGCCCTTTTCAGCAGGGGCAGCGTGCGGTACCTACGGTTGAGTCGCTCGGAGTAGACGGCATCGGCCTTGGCGAACACATAGGGTGCCGAGCGCTGGAAGACGGTGACATGAGCGGCCTGCGGAGCGATCGCCGGGACCACCTGGATGGCGCTGGCCCCGGTGCCGATGACGGCCACCCGTTTGCCGGCCAGGTCGACGTCGTGTCGCCACCGCGCGGTGTGAAAGGCGGGCCCACCAAAATCGGCCAGCCCCTCGATCTCGGGAACAGCGGGCACGGTGAGCTGCCCGACGGCGGGCACCAGGACGTCGGCACGGGCGCGACGTCCGTCGGCCAATTCGATCACCCAGTCCTGTCCGCTCCACTGGGCTCGCACCACCTCCGTGCCGGTGATGATCCGGTCGGCGATTCCGGCCTCGTCGACGCACCGGCGCAGATAGGCCTGGATCTCCGGACCGGGCGCGAATCGCCTCGACCAGTCGACCTTCTGGGCAAACGAGTAGCTGTAGATGTGTGACGGTGCATCACATGCCGCGCCCGGATAGGTGTTGTGGAACCAGGTGCCACCGACGTCGGGAGCCCGCTCGTAAACCGTGAAGTCGTGGTAGCCGGCGGCCTGCAGCTGCAGCGCTACCCCCAGACCGCCGAACCCGGCGCCGATGATCGCGACGCGTACCTGGCGCGCGGTATCAGCGATCGGCATCGGTGTAGCGGATGACTCCGCGGATGTTGCGGCCTTCGAGCATGTCGTCGTAGGCCTCGTTGATCTGTTCGAGGCGGTACTCGCGGGTGACCATGTCATCGAGGTTGAGCAAACCGAGCTTGTACAGTGTCAGCAGTTCCGGGATGTCGTACTGCGGGTTGCCGCCGCCGAAGATGCTGCCCTGCAGGTTCTTCTGCATCAGCGTCAGCATCGCCAGGTTGAGCGTCACTTCGGTGTCGAGGACGTTGCCCATCGCGGTCATGACGCAGGTGCCGCCCTTGGCGGTGAGTTGCAGCCACGAATCGACGTTCTGGCCCTCCGCCCGGCCGACGGTGACGATCACCTTCCGGCACATCCGGCCCTCGGTCACCTCGGCGATGCCTGCCAGTGCGGTCTCGACGTCTGCATAGGTGTGGCCGGCGCCGAATTTGACGGCCTGCTCGCGTTTCCACGCATGCGGATCGATCGCGAAGATCCGGCGGGCGCCGGCGATGGCCGCGCCTTGGAGCGCCGCGGTCCCCACCCCGCCGATTCCGATGATCGCCACGTCGTCACCCGGCCGCACGTTCGCGCTGCGTACCGCCGAGCCGTATCCGGTGGTGACGCCACAGCCGACCAGGCAGGCGACCTCGAAGGGGATGGACGGGTCGATCTTCACCACCGACGTCTCGTGGACCACCACGTACGGCGCGAACGTCCCCACCAACGACATCGGAATGACGTTCTGTCCCTTCGTCTGAATACGGAAAGACCCATCCGACACCGACGCACCTGACAGCAGTCCCATCCCCAGATCGCAGAGGTTGCGCATCCCGGACTGACATGCCGGGCACCGGCCGCACGCCGGAATGAACGACAGGACGACATGATCGCCGACGGCCAGGTCTTCGATTCCGGGCCCGACCTCGGTGACGATGCCGGCGCCCTCGTGACCACCCAGGATGGGGAATGCCGCCATCGGGATATCGCCAGTGGTCAGATGGTGGTCGGAGTGGCACAGCCCAGCGGCCTCGAGCTGGATCTTGACCTCACCTTTGCGCGGGTCACCGATCTCGATCTCTTCGATCGACCATGGCTGGTGGAAGTCCCACACCAGTGCGCCTTTGGTTTTCATTGCTCTTCGCTTTCCAATTGCCCTTCTCTTTCCCTGAGTAGTGCGCGTAACCGGGGTATGTCGACCTTGCCGGTGCTGCCGCGTGGCACGGCGTCTTCGTCGTCGAGCAGCGACCAGACAGTGGGCACCTTGAACGAACTCAGCACCGATCTCGCAGCCGCCCGCAGCGACTCGACCGTGACGTGCGCGGTATCGCACACCACGACCGCACCGACGCGGGGTCCTGCGATGTTCGTCACGAACGCACCGGATACCCCGGGTAGCGTGCGCAGCGCCTGCTCGACTTCGCCGGGATAGACCGTGGCCCCGCTCACCTTGAACATGTCATCGGAACGGCCTTGGTAGAACAGGAATCCGTCGGCATCGAGATACCCGAGGTCACCGGTGGGGTAGAAGCCGTCGGCGGTGAACACCTCGCCGCGATGCCGTCGGCAGATCCCCTGCATCACGTGTGGTCCGCGGATCTGGATGACCCCCACGGCGCCGGTGGGCAACGGCTGCCCCGAGTCGGTGTCGACGATCCGCACGGTCATACCGGGAAAGGGCTGACCACAACTACCCCACGCAGACCGCGGCATGTCGGTGTCGGCGGGAAAGCCGCAGTACGGCCCGAACGACTCCGTCATCCCGAACAGTTTGGCCCGCGCGCCGGGCTCGGCCCGCAGCTCTTGTGGCAGGAGCGCTTCCAGGCTGCCGGGCCGCAAGCTGGACAGGTCCGCGCCCACCACATCGGCCCGGCGGGCAAGCGCATCGGCTTGCTCGGGCCAGCCGCGAAACAGGGTCACCTTCTCTCGTTCCAGCAGGCGCAGTGTCGACTCCGGTCCGGGAACGGGTTCGGTGACCAGGGTGGCACCGGCCACCAACGTGGCCAGCACGCCGGCGCCGAAGCCGCCGACCCAGAAGAACGGCATCGGCAGGTACAACCGGGTCTCCTGTGTGATGCATCGCGCAGTCAGACCGGACCGAACGGCGCCCAGCGCGTTGCCATGGGTATGGACGACACCCTTGGGTGCTCCGCTGCTACCGGAGGTGAACATCACGGCCATCGGGTCACTCGGCCGCACCGTGGCGGCGAGCGCGTCGACGAAGCTCAGGTCCACCGAGTGTGTGGTGAGAGCCTCCGGGGTCGAGATTCGTTGCAGCGCAGGCAAGGCGGTCCGGGGTACGGCGCGGAGGTCGTCCAGATAGCGATGACCGCGGAACTCGTCAACGGCGATCAGGTGTTGCACGGACGCTGCCTGCAACTGGGCCACCAGTTCCCCCGCGCGCAGTAGTGTGCTCAACGGCACCAGGACCGCGCCTATCCGGGTGAGCGCGATGGCGAAGCGGACCCAGTCCACACTGTTGCCCATGATGAGCCCGACCCGCGAACCTTTCCCGATGCCGGAGGTGATGAGCGTGGCGGCCAATATGCGGGTGGTGGTGTCGAGTTCACGGTAGTCGAGGCTGCCGGCGGGGTCGACGACCATGGCCTGCGCCGGGGAGTTCGCGGCGTGGCGGCGGACCACGGCGTCGACGGTGAGGTCAGACATCGAAAAACTTCGTCAATCCCGCGATATCGACCTTGCCGCTCGACAACAGCGGGATATCGGCCCGGCGACACACCGCGAACCGCTGGGGCACCTTGTAAGCCGAGATCTCCGACCGTAAGCGACGGCGGACCGCGGCCTCGTCGAAATCGGTGATGTCGAAATCGGTGATGTCGTCGAGCGCGATCACCGCGGCGACAATCTGGCCCCGCTCGGCGTCGGGCAGGCCCAGCACGTGGACTCCCGGCTCTCCGGTCACGCTGTTGGCCAGTACTTTCGACAAAGCCGACTCCACCTCGGTGGGGGTGACGTTGGCGCCTGCGGTCTTGATCATCGACCCGGCCCGGCCGTGAAAGTAGAAGAACCCGTCGCTGTCGGTACGAACCAGGTCGCCGGTGTGGAACCAGCCGTCCGGATCGAAGCATTCCGCGCGGCTGCGCCCGTAATAGCCCTGCATCACAAACGGCCCGCGGATGCAGAGTTCCCCGGTGTCGAGGATCTTGGTCTCGAATCCGGGCGCCGGTCGACCGTAGGAGCCGCGCCGGCTTTCGGGTTGATCGGAGTCGTCGCCGGAGATCAGCACCACGCTGCCGGCCTCGGTCATTCCGAGCATGTTGTGTCGGAGGCCGGGGTCGGCGGGGCGGGCCGCCGGCGCCATGATCGGGTAGAGATTGCCCCGCCGCAGTGCGGACAGATCGCGCTCGGCAAAACTGGGATGGCGGGTCAGGTGGGTGATGGGGGCAGCGAAACCGTTGGTGACGGTGGGCTTTTCCATCTCGATCAGATCCAAGGTGTCCCCGGCATCGGTGGCGTTCGAGCAGATCAGTGTCGCCCCGGCGGCCAGCGTCGCGAGGAGTCCGAACGCGAAGCCGCCCACCCAGAAGAACGGCGAGTTGCTGAACAGTCTGTCATCAGCGGTGAGCCCGCGGATGGTGTTGAGATTGCCTTGATGCCCGATCATGGCGGCGTGGGTGTGCACCGCGCCTTTGGGTATGCCGGTGGAACCGGAGGTGTAGATGATCGCCAAGGTGTCTGCACCGTGTACGTCGTCCTCCACCGCGGTCAGCAATGCCTCGTCGACGGTTTCGCCGTGTGCGCACAACCGGCCGGTATCGAAGACCACATGCCGCAAGCTGGGAGCTTCCGTGGTGAAAAGCGGCTCGGCAAACGCACTGTCGTCGATACCGAGGGCTTCGGTGAATCGCCGTACATAGTCGTGGGAGCGGAACGATCGTGCGGCGAGCATGAGCACGACATCGCTGCCGGCCAGCTGCTGGTGCAGTTCGCCGGCGGTGAGGAAGGTGGAAAACGGCACCACGACGGCGCCGATACGGGCCGCGGCCAGCATGGCCTCGACGAACTCCGTTCCGTTGGGCTGCAGCACGCCGACGTGGGTCCCTTTCCCCACACCGAGCGCCAGCAGTCCCTTCGCCAGCCGGGCCGACCGCCTGTCGGCGTCGGCGTAGCTGATCCGCTGGTCATCACACACCAGCAACGGGTGCGCACCACGGTGCCGCTGATGCCGAAGCAACGCGGGCAGGGTCGACGGTTCGGTGAGCATGTCAGTCCGCGCCGCTGAAGTGGTCCCGGACGGCCCCCAGGTCGGCCTTGCCCGACGGCGTCCGCGGAATCATGTCGACAATGGCTATTTCGGTGGGGATTTCGTAGCGCGCCAGGCGGGTCTGGAGGTAGGACGTCAGCTCCAGGGGATCGGCGCTCACGCTGTCACGCAGTTCCACCATCGCCACCGGCGTCTCGCCGAGCCGGGGGTCGGGGCAGCCGATCACCGCGGCACCGCGCACCGCGGGGTGGCTTTCCAATGCCGTTCGGACATCGTCGGGCATCACCTTGAAGCCGCCGCGGATGATGGCCTGGTCGGCGCGGCCGAGGATCCACAGGAACCCGTCGGCGTCGATGCGCGCCAGATCGGTGGTGCGCATCCAGTCGGCGTCCGTGTCGAGTTGCGCCGGCTTGACCTCCAACAGCCCCTGCTGATCGGGCGGCACCGGGGCGCCGGCGTCGTCGACCACCCGGAGTTGCGCCCCCGGGTTGGCCCGGCCGACGCTACCGCGTTTGTCCTGCCAGTGCGCCTGGTGATCGGCGAGAGTCCAGCCGGCCACCCCGCCACCGAATTCCGTTGCCGCATAAGAAGTCAGCACCGGAATGCCGAATTTGGCGCTGAACGCGTCGGCGTCGTCAGCCGACAGCGGCGCGGTGCCGGAGGTGACGGCCCGCACGCCGGCCAGGTCGTCGCGCGTGAGGTCGGAATGCAGCACCATCCGCAGGGCGGCCGGTACCAGGGACACCGCACGGGGCCGGTGTTCGCGGACCGCCGCGATCCACTGGTCCAGGTCGAAGCGCGGCAGCAGCACGAACGCTCTGGCTTCGGCGATGCACAGCAGTACCCGGAACACCCCGCCCACGTGCACCAGCGGCGAGTTGACGATCGCCACGCCACGCCGCAGCTGGGTGGGCGACGGGGACTGCGCCGGCCGGCGGCCGATGACACTGCGCGCCAACATGTCATAGGTCAGGTCCACCCGCTTCGGAGGGCCGGTGGTGCCGCTGGTCAACATCCAGACCGCCACCCCGGGGCGGTCTGCATCAGGGTTGCCGGTGTCGGTGGCGGGAACGAGGTGCGGTTGCTCGGCGAGATCGGCGATGGTCACGACGGTCGAGCTCGGAGACGCAACCACCAGGGTGGTCACGTCTGCAGGCGTGCCCACGATGACGGGCAACTCGAGTGCGCTGATATCGGCCCGGGTGCGGTCATCACCCCGGGACGGGTTGATCACCACGACGGTGCCACCGGCGAGTAGGACGCCGAGCAGTGTGGCGACATGAACGGGGCTGTTGCGGAGCAGGATTCCGACCCGGGGATGGTCACTGCGGCCGTGGCGGGTGACGAGCTCGCTGACGTGGTGGGCGTAGTCGCCCACCTGACCCCAGGTCCACCACCGGCCCTCGTACTGGATGGCCGCAGCGGTGGGGTCGAGTGCGAGGACGTCGGCAATGCGGCGTGAAAGCGGAGGTGTCATCAGCGGATCCGGGGAGGCACCTTGCCGGCGCCGCCACTGTGGTCCTGTGCGGCCAGCTCGGCCTTGCCGAGAGGATTGCCCAACCGGGTGTAGATGAGTCCCTGGTCCAGGGCGGCACGGTAGGGCTTGTCCAGCGATTCCCAGATCGCTTTGACGGTGCCCTGGGTGGCCGACGGCGGTTTGGCGGCAATGGTGGTCGCGATCTCGTGGGCTCGACTCCAAAGATCCTCGGCGGCAACCACTTCGGTGACCAGCCCGATCCGCAGCGCGGTGTCGGCGCTGACCCGCTCGTCGTTGCCCATCAACGCCATCCGCAGCGTGTCGCCGAGCCCGATCCGGCGCATCAGCCCGATGGGCTCGAGCGCGGAGACCAGACCGGCGGTGACATGTGAGTCGAAGAAGGTGGCGTCCTCGGAGCAGACGACGACGTCGGCCTCGTTGACGAAATACAGCGCCCCCGCGGTACACATGCCCTGCACGGCACAGATCACCGGCTTCCACATCTTCTGCCACTTCGGGCTCAGCAACTCGCCCGGGTCCTCGTGGTTCCAGACGTTGTCGGGCTGGCCGTAGTCGGACTTGACGTCCAGACCCGCACTGAACGCGCGGGTGCCCGCCGCCCGTAGCACCACCGCATGGGTGCCCTCGTCGAGCTTGACGATGCGCCAGACGGCTTGCATCTCCTCACACATGGTGCGGTTGAAGGTATTCAACCGGTCGGGCCGGTTCAGTGTGATGGTGGCGACGTGATCTTCGCGGTTGAAGTCCAACAGGATGGTCTCGAACGGCGCGGCGGCGGGGGTGGTCATCGGCACTGCCAGTTCGGTGCGCGCTTCTCGGTGAACGCCCGCGGCCCTTCGAGAGCATCCTCGGTGCGCACCACCCGCTCCCGGAAGGTTTCGGCGAGGATCTCGGCTTCGTGCAGCGGCAGGTCCAGTGTCTTGTGGATGGCCAGCCGGGTGCCCCGCACGGCCAGCGGAGCGTTGGAGTTCACGATGTCGGCGATCTCGTTGGCGCGCTCCAGGAGTCGGTCGTGTTCGACGACCTCGGTGACCATGCCCAGGTCGTAGGCGCGTTGCGCGCTCATGCGTTCGTGCTTTCCCATCAGTGCCATCCGCAGCGCCACTGAACGGGGCAGGGACCGGGCGAGTCGCACCACTTCGCGGCCGGCGACCAGACCGATGCTGACGTGCGGGTCGAAGAACGTCGCTTTGTCCGAGGCGATGATGATGTCGCCGGTGGTCACCCAGTCGAGCCCGGCGCCGCAGCAGATCCCGTTGACCGCCACCAGGACCGGCTTGGCCATCTGCCGAAACGGGGGTGTCCCCTCCTGCGGGGCCTCCCACTGGTCGTAGGTCGACAGGTAGGGCCGCTCGTTGAGCACCTTGCCGTCGGTGGGGATCTCGGTGACGTCGGCGCCGGTGCAAAAGGCGCGACCGGCAGCGGTGACGATCATCAGCCAGATGTCGTCATCGGCTTCGGCCTCGGCATAAGCCGAGCGCAACTCGGTGATCATGAAGGGGCTCAGCGCATTCAGTGCTTCGGGCCGGTTGAGTGTGATGGTCGCCTTGTGCCCGTCGGTTTCATACTTGATGGTCGTGAACGGACCCGCAGATCGCGCGGTCATGTGTGTTCCCCTTCGGTTGTGCGGGTGCCGGACAGTGGTTACCGGCCCCGGAAGTCCGGTGTCCGTCGTTCCCGGAATGCTGCGAGTCCTTCTTTGAAGTCAGCGCTGCGGCAGGAGAGTTCGAGATTCGAAAGCTCCTGTGTCATCGCTTGGGGCAGCGTGGCGTGCGCTCCGTAGGCCAGGGCCTGCTTGGCCAGGCCGATGGCCACGGTGGGGCCCTCTGCGAGCCGGGTCAGCAGTTCGCCGGCCGCGGCGTCGAGTTCGTCGTGGTGCACGGCGCTGTGAATCAGCCCCCAGTCGGCGGCCACTGCCCCGGAGATCTTCTCGCCCAGCAGCAACATCCGCTTCGCCCGGGCCACCCCGGCCAGTCGCGGCAGCAGCCAGGTCGAGCCGGAGTCGGGACTGAACCCGCGGGCCAGAAACGGCTCCCACAGTGTCGCGGTGGAATCGGCCACCGTGAAATCGGCGGCCAGCGCGAGGTTGCAGCCCATGCCGACCGCCCAGCCCCGCACCGTGCACACCACCGGCAGATGGATGGACGCCACCAGTTCGATGACCCGGTGGGCGGTGTGCGGGATGCGCCGTACCAGGTTGCCGGGACGCGGTCGTTCCCCCCAGGTGTTGGTCGCGACCCAGTCGGCGCCGGTGCAGAAGTCCTCACCTGCACCCGCGATTCCGATGGCACGCAGGGAGTCGTCGGTGGCGGCAGCGGTCAGGACGGTCACCAGATCGTCGATCATGCTGTGGTTCAACGAGTTGCGCCGTGCCGGCCGGTCGAGCGTGATGCGCAGGATCGCGCCGTCGCGGGAGGCGCTCACCACCCCGTCGGGCGGGCCGGCGTCTGCTGCGTCACTCACCTGGTGCTGACCTCCGGATTTACGGTTACCCATACAGTAGGCAATACGATTACTATCCTGTACAAGTTAGCAAGGAAAGGCCGCCGACGGAACCGTTCGGGCCAGTGGGCCGGTCGAACCGACAGACGGGGTGAGCATGGGTGAGCGCTCGCGTTCGGCGATCCGCCAACCGCGGGTGGCGGAGATCGTCGCGTCCCGGTTGCGCGAGGACATTCTCACCGGTCGCCTCAAGGAGGGGGATGTCCTGCCCACGCAGGAGAGCCTGTTCAGCCAGTTCGGGGTCAGCCCACCGGCTGTGCGCGAAGCGATTCATCTGCTCGAGACCGACGGCCTGGTCTCCGTGCGCCGCGGCAACATGGGCGGCGCTGTGGTGCACCAGCCGTCCGCTGACCGCACCGCGCACATGATCAGCATGGTCCTGCAGGCCCGTTCGGCGACGCCGGCTGATGTCAGCGGTGCGCTGCTGCGTCTCGAGCCGATCTGCGCGGGGATGTGTGCGGACCGGGAAGATCGGCTGACCGAGGTCGTGCCCTATCTCGAGGCGCAGATCGACTCCCAGACAACAGAGTTCGACGACCTCGCCCAGTATGTCCCGAATGCGCGCCGATTCCACGAGGCGTTGGTGTCCCGGTGCGGCAACGAACCGATGATCCTGCTGATCGGCTCGCTCGAGCTGATCTGGTCGGCGCACGAGTCCGCCGTATGGAGCGACGACGGCGACGGGGGCGCCCCGGACGGCTCGGCCGGGGCACACCAGACCCGGCGCGCGGCACTGCGCGACCACCAGCGGCTACTGGAAGCGATCCGCGACGGTGACTCTCCGCGTGCGGTTGCGCTCGCGCAGGACCACCTGGCCGCAGCGCGTCGCCACACCCTCGCCTTCGGAACGGGGCGGACCATCGAGGCTCGGTTGATCTCAGGCGCCGACCGGCAGTTCGGCGCCACATACAACAGGAAGGAGTCCGGTTCATGACGGTCCCGGATACATCAGACAATCGTGTGCTCTTCGAGGCGGACTACGAAAAGCGAATCGCCACCATCACGTTGAACAATCCGCAGCACCGGAATTCCTACGACGCGAGCATGCGGGAGAGGCTGGCCCGGTACCTGGATGTGGTGGCCGAGGACGACGACCTCACCGTCGTGCTGCTGCGCGGTGCCGACGGGGTCTTCAGCACCGGGGCGGACATGAACAACGCCTACGGCTGGTACGGCGAGAAGAAACCGGAGCCCGGTACTGCGCCACCCAAGACCCGTCCGAGTCAAAGGCGGCGACTCACGGTGGACCGCAAGTCATTCAGCTTCTATCACAATCTGATGGGCTTCCCGAAGATCACCGTCGGCGAGATCAGCGGCTACGCTCTGGGCGGCGGATTCGAGATGGCCTTGATGATGGACATCGCGGTGATCGGCCGTGACGCGCGAATCGGTATGCCCGCCACCCGATTCCTGGGTCCCGCGCTGGGCAGCCTGCACATGTTCTTCCATCGGCTGGGCCCGGTGATGGCCAGGCGCATGTTGCTGACCGGCGACATCATCGAGGCCGGGTCGATCGAGCACCTGGGACTCTTCACCGAGACCTGTGCACCCGAAGCGGTCCCGGCCCGGGCTCGCTACTGGGCTGAGAAGACCGCCAAGATGCCCGCCGACGGTGTGGTGATCGCCAAGGAGGCGTTCCGTCTCGTCGAGCAGAGCCAGGCTTACCAGGGGGAAGAGGTCGCCAGTTACCTGTTCCACGCCTACGGCACGAACCTGCAGTTCTCGCCGGGGGAGTTCAACTTCGTCAAGACCAGGGCGCAGCACGGGACCAAGGAGGCATTCCGACTGCGCGATGAGCACTTTCACGTGCCGGAGCCGGAGCTGCCCTGAGCCTCAGCTGACCGCGGCGGCCTTGCGCTTGCGGGCGGAGGTCGCCTTGGCCGGCTGGCTCGCGCCCGCGGCGATCAGGCGTTCCGCATGGTCGAGGATGCAGGCAAGGGCGTACTCGAAGTTGGTGTCATCGGTGGTGGCGATGCGGTGGCCGCTCGCGGTGACCTTCGCCAGCAGCGGCGCGGTCGCCGGGTCGATCACCATCTTGTCCTCGAGTTGGGTACCGGGGCCGTCTTCGGTGCCGAGGTTCTTCTCGTAGAGCCGTTGCAAGACCACCGAACCGCGGACATGCACCGAGACCGCCGAATACGTCTCGAAGGCATCTTCGGGTGACAGCCCGGCTTCCACCAGGCTGGCGATCGCCTTCTCCACCTCCAGCACACCCAGTTGGGCGGCGCGCGGACTCAGCGCCGAACGGATCAGGATGAGGTCACACAGGATCGGGTTGCCCATGAACGTGTTTCGCATCGTCCAGGCGTGGTTGTGCAGGGTCTCGCGCCAGTCGGGGGCTTCGACGTAGGGCGTCGCGAAGACGTAGGTGCGCAGTGCCCGGTCGGTCATCGCGTTGAGTAGGTCATCCTTCTTGCGGAAGTACCAGTAGATGCTGGTCACTCCGACACCGAGGTGCTTGCCGAGCAGGGGCATGCTCAGGTTGTCGATGCCCACCTCTTCGGCGAGTTCGAAGGCGCCGTTGATGATGTCGTCGGGGTTGATGGAGCCGCGTTCACGGCGCTGCCGCTTGTCGGCGGTCGCTTGCTTGGCCACGCGTGGCTCCTCCACTAGTCGTCACAGCTCCCGAACAGCTTACCGGTAGCCATACGGTTGAGGGTGCGTAGAAGCGTTTGGGAAGGCGTGTGCACCGGCCTCTTCGTGCTGGTCCGTGCTGGTTCACGG
>JBEVFK010000020.1:0-23166 GCA_040512325.1 Mycobacterium sp.
CAACGCCGCCGACGCACGATGCCGCAACAACGGCGACACCCCACCGGCCCCGGACACCCCACCGGTCCCGGTCGCCGCTGCCGGGGTGGTGTCGGGGTCGGCCAGATCGCGCAGCACCGTGGCGGGCTGCGCCGCCAGGTCGCGGACTTGATCGGCGTCGATGACTCCGTAGCCCTGCAAGAACCCGGGTTCGTTGCCGTCGCCGGTCACCGTCGCCGCTGGGGCGATCACATTGACCACGAACCGCACACCACCCCCAGCTGTCTCAGTAGCGTTCTCGGCCGCGGCGGCAGCTGCGGTGGCGGGGCAGTCGGGTTGTCCGCAGGCACACCCCAGCACGAAGCTGCCCTGGCTGATCGCGTCGATCGCATCGCCGCGGCGCTGCATCACCGTCCGCGGATCGCCCTTGCACACCATGGCGGCCATGTGATCCAGCCGCGCCTCCACCCGGGCTCCGCCCGGTGCTGACACATAGGCCCGGACTTCGGCCATCCCGTTGGGCAACGATGTCACCGTGGCGCGGCGCTCGGTATCGGCCGCCACCCGGCGTTCTTTGGCGGCCTCAGGATCAACTGTGAGGATCGCGGCGTCCACGGCGTTGCGCAGCCGGGTCCGCGACCAGCAGTCCCACCGGGCGATCGTGCCCGCGAGGTTGCGGTCGAGATCTTTGACGGCCCGCTCGGGTCACCAGGGTGGTGCGGTTGAGGATCACTTTGGTCGAGTCCCAATCCAACCGGCCCGAGGCCAACAACCCGAAGAGCAGTGGCAGCCGCTGCTCCAAAGCTTCGGCGTAGCCGACCAACCGGGTCGCCACCGCCGGCGCCACCTGCAACACCGGGCCGATCTCGGCCGCGGTACGGACAAACCCGCTGATGAACGCACACCCCGCATCACCCTCGGGATCGGCGGCGGCGCGATCGAACGCCTCGACGGTGCGTTGACTCAATACCGGGGCTATCGCGGCCATTCGCCGCGCCCACACCGCTGATTCGTCGAGGCGGGATTCCTCCACCTCGACCAGCAACGCCCCGACATCACATCCCTCGAACATGTGTTCGATGTCATCAGGGTACGACACGATTGATGGTCTACAGCGGGCATTCCTGGGGCGGTTGGGCGGTGCGTTCGGGGCGGTCGGCGATGGCGCGGTCGGGTAGCCACATCACGAAGATGCTCCCGACGCCCAGGGTGCTGAACAGGGCGAGCTTGCCCTCGTGGCTCTCCACGATCTGGCGGGCGATGGCCAAGCCGAGACCCGAACCCCGGCGACCGCCGTTGTCGGCGCGGCGAAACCGGTCGAACACCCGTTGCTGGTCGTCGTCGGCGATACCCGGACCTTGGTCCCGTACCGCCACCCAGGCCCAGCCGCCGATACTTCCTGAGGCAATGGTGAGCTCAGATTCCTTGGGCGCCAGCCGGATTGCGTTGGACAACAGATTGGCCAGCGCCCGCGCCAGTGACTCGGGGTCGGCGTAGACCACCGGGCCGGGGGAGAGCCGGGTGATCACCTGCAGCGGTCGTTCATCGGCCAGCAGCCGGTGCTCGTCGACCACCTCGGTGACAAAACGCATCAGGTCCACCTGCTGATCGGCGAACGATCCTGACCGGCGGCGCGCGGTGGCCAGCAGATCCTCCAGCAGCCGCGACATGCGGCTGGTCGCGCGGGAGATCACCGCCAGCGCATGGGCCCGTTCCTCCGGGGTGGCACGGTCGTCGGCGAGAACCGCTTCGACGTTGGCCTGGACGACGGCCACCGGATTGCGGAGTTCGTGCGAGACATCCTCGACGAGAGCACGTTCGGTACGGAACGCCTCATCGAGACGGTCCAGCATGCCGTCGATGGTGTCGGCCAGGGTGCGCAGTTCGTCCTTGGGGCCGGTGGCGTTGATCCGCTGCGAAAGATCACTCGCCGACAGCCGATTGGCGGTCCGGGTGATCTCACCGACCGGCCGCAGCAGCCGCCCGGCGACGAACCAGCCCACCACCAGGCTGATCAGGAAGATGACCCCCAACGCCAGCAGCGAATAGTCCCGCAGCGTATCGAGCGTCGAGTAGTTGACCGCGCGCTGAACGCTCTCCAAGTCGGCCGCCTGGAAGTTCTCGCCCGCGCGGTACTCCCAGGTGCCGTCGGGTCTATGGTCGAACTTCTTCACGGTGACGGGATCCAGCGGTGCGGCGTCGATCGTGCGTGACAGGGCCAGGTAGATGCCGGCCAGGATCAGCGCCGAGATGACCGACAGCCACAACGAGGTCGTCAACGCCAGCCGCATCCGGATGGTGCGCATCAGGCCGGTGTGCGCAATCGGTAGCCGCGACCTACCAGCGTGTGCAACACCTGCTGTTCGTCGTCGACCGTGAGCTTGCGTCGCAGCGTGCCCACCGTGACACGCACGGTCTGGGTGAACGGGTCGGCGTTCTCATCCCAGACGTGTTCGAGGATCTGTTCGGCAGACACCACGTCCTCGGGCCGGGTCATCAGGTAGCGCAGTACCGAGAACTCCTTGAGGGTGAGGTCCACCTCGCGAGGCCCGCGCCGGACGATCTGGCGTGCGGTGTCGACGGTGATGTCGCCGAGTCGCAGCACCGAGGAGTCGCCGGACACCTCGCGACGCAGCACGGCCCGCAGCCGGGCCGTCAGCTCGGCCAGCGCGAACGGTTTGACGATGTAGTCGTCGGCACCAGCGTCGAGACCCCGGACCCGGTCCGGCAGGGTGCCCAGCGCGGTCAGCATCACGATCCGGATCTCGCGCCCCGCCGGCGACTCGATCTCACCGCGGCGCAGCCGCCGCGCCAGGTCCAGGCCGTCGCCGTCGGGCAGGTTCACGTCGACCAGGGCGACGTCGTAGGAATTGACTGCCAACCGTTCGGTGGCGTCGGCCTCGGTGAGAGCGGTGTCGACGGCATAACCCTCGCGCTGCAGTCCGATGCGGAGGGCGCTGACCAACCCTTCTTCGTCCTCGATGATCAGTACCCGCATACGCGCCGAGGGTAGCGCCGAACGGGCACCGCGACCACTTTGCTTTCGGTTCGCTTTCGCCGCGGTTTTCGGGGGTTTTCGCCCTGCGCTGGTGAAGTGTGGACATGAACGTAGGCGACCAAGAACCGGCCCACAGCACGAGCGCACTGATCGAACGTGCGCTCTTCGAGATGAAACATGTTGTCGTCGGGCAGGATTCGATGCTGGAGCGCCTGCTGGTCGGGTTACTGGCCGGCGGGCACGTGCTGCTCGAGGGAGTCCCGGGGCTGGCGAAGACGCTGGCGGTGCGCACCGTGGCCACCGTCGTCGGCGGAACGTTTCACCGGCTGCAGTTCACCCCGGATCTGATGCCCGCCGACATCATCGGTACCCGGGTGTGGCGGCCGTCGACGGAGAGTTTCGACATCGAACTGGGACCGATCTTCGCCAATCTTGTGCTCGCGGACGAGATCAACCGGGCCCCGGCCAAGGTGCAATCGGCGCTGTTGGAGGCGATGGCCGAAGCGCAGGTCAGCATCGGCGGACGCACCTTTGCGCTGCCGGAGCCGTTCCTGGTGCTGGCCACCCAGAACCCGATCGAGACCGACGGCGTGTACCACCTGCCGGAAGCCCAACGCGACCGCTTCCTCCTCAAGATCGATCTGACACATCCCAACGAGCTGGAGGAACTGGCGATCCTGGCGCGGATGGGCGCCAACCCGCCGAAGCCGCGCACGCTGATGACACCTGCCGACGTCCTGCGGTTGCAGCGGCTCACCGAGGAGGTGTTCGTCCACCACGCGGTCGCGCACTACATCGTCCGCCTGGTGATGGCCACCCGCGAGCCCGCCGCGTACGGTGCCGAAAGCATCGGCTCTGTCCTCGAATACGGCGTCGGCCCGCGCGGCTCGCTCGGCCTGCTCTCGGCCAGTCGCGCGTTGGCCTTGCTGCGGGGGCGCGACTACGTGCTGCCGGGTGACGTCGCCGCTATCGCGCCCGACGTGCTGGCGCATCGGCTGGTGCTGACCTTCGACGCCGTGGCCGACGGAGTGGATCCACGCGCGGTCGTGGCGCGGGTGCTCGATTGTGTTGCGGCGCCGCAGATCGCACCGAACGCCTATGACCTCGCGGAGGTGGCGTCGTGAGTGCGCAACCGTGGCGAGCGCTCGACCTGGGGGTGCGCCGTCGGGTGGACAGTCTGATGTCCGGCGAACTCGACGGCCTGCGCCTCGGAGTGGGTACCGAACGCGAGGAACTCGCTCGGTATCAGCCCGGCGATGACGTGCGACGGATCGACTGGAACATCACCGCCCGCTCCGCTGAGCCTCACGTGTGGCGACCACGTGCGGAGAACCGGCTCGACACCTGGGTGCTGGTGGACACCAGCCCGAGTATGGCGTTCGGGACAGTCTCCGACGAGAAACGTGAGCTGGCGGCGCGGATTGTCGGAGCGGTCGGGATGCTGACCGATGCGCCGGGTAATACGTTGGGCCTGGCCACTTTCGGCACCGACGGCATCCGCTGGCATCGCCCGGGGCGGTCGAGGCTCGCCGGGTCCCGCGCCGCGCAGACCGTGGCCGGCGGGAATGCTCGCGAGGGGGGCGGGTCGCCGAGTTTGGCGGATGCGCTGTCGGCGCTGTGCGCGCGTCGTGGCGGGCCCGGGCTGCGGGTGGTGGTGTCTGATTTCCTGGATCCCGGTGGTGCTGACGAGCCGCCCTTCGATTGGCAGGACCCGCTGCGTCGGCTCGCCGCCCGGCATGACGTCATCGCCGTCGACATCGTCGATCCCCGTGAACTGTCCCTGCCCGACGTCGGTGCCGTGGTGCTCGTCGACCCGGAATCCGGACGGCAACGGCAGGTGTGGACCTCGGATCGGCAATTGAGGCAACGGTATCGGGATGCGGCCGCCGCACACCGGGAGTCCGTCGGCGCGGCGATACGTGCCTGCGGTGCGGACCATCTGCGGGCCAGCACCGGCCGCGACTGGGTACGAGATCTTGCCGGGTTCCTGCGCGAACGCCAGCGCACCCTGCGTCGCGCCACCCGCGGGCGAAGGGTGGTGCGACGGTGACATTCCTGTTCCCGCTCGGCCTGCTGATGTTGGTGCCGCCTGCGTTGCTGGCGCTGACCTATCTGGTGACCGTGCGGCGCAGCCAACGTTATGTGGTGCGCTACGCCGCACTTCCGCTGCTGGACAAAGTGATTCCGGAACGCCCGAAGTGGCGACGGCACGTGCCCGCGGTGTTGCTGTTGCTGGCGCTGGCATTGTGCGGATTGGCGGTCGCGAGACCCGAGATGCCGGTGCGGGTGCCCTATGAACGTGCCACCATCATGGTCGCCATCGACACCTCCGAGTCGATGCAGGCCCGGGATGTCAGCCCGGACCGGTTGACGGCCGCGGTGGCGGCGGCGGGTAATTTCATCGACCAGCTGCCGGACACCTTCAATGTCGGCGTGGTGACCTTCGCCGGGTCGACCCTGGTGGCACATCCGCCCACCACCGACCACGAAGCCGCCCGCACCAGCCTGCAGATGCTGACCACGCAGTCGAGGACTGCGATCGGGGAAGGCGTGTTCACCTCGCTGGATCAGATCTTCACTGTCACTGACGAACCGGAGGAGGGCCAGGACCGCCTGCCCGCGCACGTCGTCCTGCTTTCCGACGGCAGCAACACCAGCGGCCGCAGTATCGACGAAGCCGCACTGGCGGCGGTGGCCGCCGGTGTCCCGGTGTCGACCATCGCCTACGGCACCGCCGACGGGGTGCTCGACAGCGGCGGTTATCAGATCCCGGTCCCGGTGGACTCCCGGACGCTGGCCGCGTTGGCCGACGCCACCGGCGGGACCGCGTACTCCGCGGCCAGCAGCGACGAACTCGAGGACGTCTACCGCGATATCGGCTCGTCCATCGGGTGGCGGACCGAGTGGCGCGAGGTCACACCGTTCGTCGCCGCCCTCGCCCTGGCCTTCGGCATCGTCGCCGCCGGGCTGTCGATGCGCTGGTTCTCCCGCCTCATCTGAGAAAGGGCAGACATGTCCGAACACCGCTTCGACCTGGGCCGTCCTGCCGGGCCTGCGTTCCTGCCGCCGGGGAGTCTGCCGCCCGAACCCCCGGCGACGCCGGCGGCGCCCATCCCGACCGGGTTCCGGTTCGGCCGGTACCCTGAGCCCGCGCCGTCGTTGCCGAAACCCCTTCCGGCACCGGCGGCGCCCCGGCGATCGAAGGCAGGCACCGTCGCCCTGGTGGCCGCCTGCCTGCTGGTCGGCGGCGCAGCGGGAGGTGGCGCCGGGGTGCTGATGGCCGGGGTGGTGATGACAGAGCCGGGCGGCGGTCTGCGGCAGACGCCTGCCGTGGCCGCCCCACCGGTTGCCGGCGCGGTCCCCGATGCCCAGAGTGCCTCGCAGGCACTGTTGCCCAGCGTGGTGCAGGTGGCGGCCGGTAACAGCCGCGGGTCGGGATTCGCCATCGACGACCAGGGCCGGATCATGACCAACAGCCATGTGGTCGAAGGATTTTCGCGGGTGCTGGTCCGGATGGCCGACGGTCGGCGCAGCGCCGCGCGGGTGGTGGGCACGGATCCGCAGATGGATGTTGCGGTGCTGGAGCTCGCCGGCGACCCGCCGCCGGCGGCGCAGCTGGGGGTCAGCACCGGGCTGGCCATCGGACAACCCGTCATCGCTGCCGGAGCCCCTCTGGGTCTGGCCAGCACGGTCACCGCAGGCATCATCAGCGCCGTCGACCGCACGGCGCGCCTCGGCCCGCAGCCCGAACAGCAGTTGTTGCAGACCGACGCCTCGATCAACCCCGGAAATTCCGGGGGTCCGCTGGCCAACATGGCGGGCCAGGTGATCGGCATGAACACCGCGATCGCGACCGTGGGCGGAGCAGAGGCAGGCAACATCGGCATCGGATTCGCGGTACCGATCGACCGTGCCGTCGAGGTGGCCAGAGCCATCATCCAGAACGGCTGACCCAACAAGTAGGCTGGGGTCCGTGTTTGAATCCCTCTCCGACCGGCTCACCGGTGCGCTCTCGGGCCTGCGCGGGAAGGGTCGGCTCACTGACGCCGACATCGACGCGACCGCCCGGGCCATCAGGCTGGCACTGCTCGAAGCCGACGTCTCGCTGCCCGTGGTCCGCGCGTTCATCAACCGGATCAAGGAACGTGCCAAGGGTGTCGAGGTGTCGGGGGCGCTCAACCCGGCCCAGCAGGTCGTCAAGATCGTCAACGAAGAACTCATCGGGATCCTCGGTGGTGAGACCCGGCAGCTGAGATTCGCCAAGACCCCGCCGACGGTCATCATGCTGGCCGGCCTCCAGGGCGCAGGCAAGACGACGCTGGCCGGAAAGCTCGCGAAATGGCTTCGTGTCAAAGGACATACGCCCCTACTGGTGGCCTGCGACCTCCAACGTCCCGGTGCCGTCAACCAGCTGCAGATCGTCGGTGAACGCGCAGGGGTGGCGGTGTTCGCACCGCACCCGGGCACCGCGCACAGCGCGCCGGACAATGAGGGTGCCGGGCCCGGCGACCCGGTGGCCGTGGCCGCCGCCGGTCTGGCCGAGGCCAAGGCCAGGCACTTCGACGTCGTGATCGTCGACACCGCCGGCCGGCTCGGCATCGACGACGTGCTGATGGCCCAGGCCGCCGGTATCCGCGATGCCGTCCACCCCGACGAGACGCTGTTCGTCCTGGACGCCATGGTCGGTCAGGACGCGGTGGCCACTGCCGAGGCCTTCGGCGCGGGTATCGGGTTCACCGGTGTGGTGCTGACCAAGCTCGACGGTGACGCCCGCGGTGGTGCTGCGCTGTCGGTGCGGGAGGTCACCGGGGTCCCCATCCTGTTCGCGTCCACCGGCGAGAAGCTCGAGGACTTCGACGTCTTCCACCCCGACCGGATGGCCAGCCGCATCCTCGGCATGGGCGATGTGCTGTCGCTCATCGAGCAGGCTGAGCAGCACTTCGATGCCGAGAAGGCCGAGGAAGCCGCCGCCAAGATCGGCTCCGGCGAGCTGACGCTCGAAGACTTCCTCGAGCAGATGCTGGCGATTCGCAAGATGGGTCCGATCGGCAACCTGCTGGGCATGCTGCCCGGTGCGGGCCAGATGAAAGACGCCCTGGCCGCCGTCGACGACAGCCAGCTGGATCGGCTGCAGGCGATCATCCGCGGCATGACCCCCGCCGAGCGCGACGACCCGAAGATCATCAACGCCTCCCGCCGGCTGCGGATCGCCAACGGCTCCGGTGTCACGGTGTCGGAGGTCAATCAGCTCGTCGACCGGTTCTTCGAGGCCCGCAAGATGATGTCTCAGATGGCCGGTCAGATGGGCATGCCGTTCGCCCGCAAGAGTGTCAACCGCAAGGCCGCCAAGGGCAAGAACAAGCAGGCCGGCAAGAAAAAGGGGAAGGGCCCCACGCCGCCCAAGGTGCACAACCCGCTCGGTGCGGGGTTGCCCGGCGGGTTCCCGGACCTCTCGCAGATGCCCAAGGGTCTCGACGAATTGCCGCCGGGCCTGGCGAATTTCGACCTGTCCAAGCTGAAGTTCCCCGGTCAGAAGTAAGCGTGCGGCTGCACCTGCGGGGCACCTCGCTGCCCGACGGTGAAACCGCCGACTGGTGGGTGGTCGACGGCAAGCTCTCGGCCGAACCGGTCGCCGGTGCCGAGACCGTGTTCGACGGCGGCTGGATCATCCCCGGCCTCGTCGACGCGCACTGTCATGTCGGGCTCGCACCGGGGGGTCCCACCGACGACGACGAGGCGATCCGGCAGGCTGAGACCGAACGTGACGCCGGCGCGCTGCTGCTGCGCGACGCCGGATCACCCATCGACACCCGCTTCCTCGACGAGCGTGACGACCTGCCCCGGATCATCAGAGCCGGCAAGCATCTGGCCAAGCCCAAGCGCTATATCCCCGGCCTGCCCATCGACATCGAGGACGAGTCGCAGTTGCCGGCGGTGGTGGCCCAGCAGGCCCGTTTCGGCGACGGCTGGGTGAAGCTGGTCGGTGACTGGATCGACCGCGGTATCGGTGATCTGGCGCCGCTGTGGTCCGACGACATCCTGCGTGCAGCGATCGACGCCGCCCACGCCGAGGGTGCCCGGGTCACGGCGCACGTGTTCGGCGAGGATGCGCTGCCGGGGCTGATCAACGCGGGCATCGACTGCATCGAGCACGGCACCGGCATCACCGACGACACGATCGAGCTGATGCTCGACCACGGCACCGCGCTGGTGCCCACACTGATCAACATCGAGAATTTTCCCGGAATCGCTTCCGCCGCAGCCAAATACCCGACCTACGCCGCGCACATGCGGGACCTCTACGCCAGTTGCGCCAGTCGGGTGGGCGCCGCACGTGAGGCCGGGGTGCCGATCTACGCGGGCACCGACGCCGGCGGCATGATCGCCCACGGCCGGATCGCCGACGAGGTCGACGCACTCAAGGGCATCGGCATGACCGCCACCGAGGCGCTCGGCGCGGCGTCCTGGACGGCGCGCAGCTGGCTGGGCCGCCCCGGTCTGGACCACGGCGCGTCGGCGGACCTGCTCTGTTTCGACGAGGATCCGCGCACGAGTGCGGCGGTGCTGAGCGCGCCGGACCTGGTGATCCTGCGCGGCCGGGTGTTCGGCTAGGGCTGCGGCCAAGTCGATCTAGGGCTGGCTGAAACCCCAGTCCAGCAGGCTGATCGCCTGCCCGTAGAGGTCGCCGCTGCCCTTCATCAGCACCACCACCAGCCGCCGGTTGCCGCGCTGGGCGGCACCGACATAGGTCTTGCCTGCCAGGTTGGTGAAGCCGGTCTTGCCGCCGAGGTCGCCGGGATACCGCGCCAGCAGTTCGTTCTGGTTGGTGATGGTCTTGTAACCGTCGCGGCTGGGGAACTGCGCCGAGGGCTGACGCATGATCTGTGCGATCAACGGATAGCTCAGTGCGGCACGGAAGATCATGCCCAGATCGCGCGGGGTGGTGATCGTCTCCCAGCCGGGCCCGTCGAGCCCCGACGGTGACATCGCCCGGGTGCTGGTGGCGCCCACCGCCCGTGCTTTGGCGGTCATGCGCATGATCGCGGCGCGGTAGCCGCCCAGCATGTCGCCGAGCATGTTGGCCGCGTCGTTGCCGGACTCCATCAGCAGGCCCTGGAGCAGTTGTGCGGTGGTGTAGACCTGGCCGGGCACCAGCCCGACGCAGGAGCACTCCACCTGGGTGTGCACGGGTGCGGCCCGTGCGGCGGCGCCCGGGTTCAGATGGTCCAGGACGGTCATCGCCAACAGCACTTTGATGGTGCTCGCGGGAGCGAGAGTGGCGGTGGGATTCTTGCCGGCCAGCAAGTTGCCGGTGTCCATGTCGGCGATGATCCAGGCCTGGGCGGGTCCGTCCGGGGCGGCGGTGACCGCGCCCGCCGGCGCGATCTCAGGTGCCGCGGCGGCCGGGGGCGCGCCGAGCAGCACCGACGCGGTGAGTATGAGGCTCACTATCACCGCGAGCGGACCGAGGGGCACGAGCGCCGAGCGTATCCACGAACCGTCCGGTCACGATCTCGGACTGATTGCGATTCAGCAACTTTCGGCGAGGCGCCGCGACTTACAGGATTCCGACGTTATCGCCGGGCCGCAGGCCGAAGCCCCAGTCCAGCAGTTGGCCCGCCTGATCCCAGTAGGTGGGCCCGCCTTCGACCACCAGGCCGTACATCATCGCGACCACCAGTCGCCGGCCTCCACGCTGGGCGGCCGCGACGAAGGTCTTGCGTGCCAGGTCGGTGAAGCCGGTCTTGCCGCCGAGCGTGCCGGGATAGCGGTGCAGCAGCTCATCCTGGTTGACCAGCACGCGGTCTCCGGTCGCACCGGGGAACACTGCCGTCGGTTGCGCGATGATCTGGGCGAACACCGGGTAGGTCATCGCCGACCGGAAGATCACCGCCAGATCGTGTGGTGTCGACCAGATGTCGATACCCGGGCCGTCGATCCCCGACGGCGACCCCGCGTTGGTGCCGTGGGCGCCCAGCGAGGCGGCCTTGGCGTTCATCTTCGCCACCGCGGCGCCGGTGCCGCCGACCATTCTGGCCAGGGTGTTGGCGGCGTCGTTACCCGACACCAGCAACAGACCCTCGAGCAGTTGGCGGGCGGTGTAGGTGTGACCCGGCGCGACCCCGGCGCAGTTGCATTCGACCGCGGTGTCGGCTTCCTCGGCCACGATCGTCGCGTCCAGCGGTACTTCGTCGAGGATCACCTGCGCCAGCAGGGTCTTGATGGTGCTGGCCGGGGCGTGGGGGATGTTCTCGTTGCGGCCGGCCAGCACCTGCCCGGTGTCCATGTCGGCGATGATCCAGGCCGTCGCGGGCCCGTCCGGAATCGGCACCGAATTCACGGGCTGGACGTTGAGTGTGTCGGCGTCCGCGTCGGGCGCGAACGCGACCAGGCACAAGATCATGACCAAGCCCAGCGTTATCGACACACTTGTCACGAGCCTGCGCATGGGCATGGAGCCTAACGGCAAGCCTGCCGTCGGTCCCAACGGCCGCGTCAGTAGACGTCCCGGGCATAACGGTGGTGCTTGGTGAGCTCATTGAGGTAGGCGTGCGCGGCGTCGTCGTCCATGCCGCCGGCGGTACTGACCACCTGGTGCAACGCCGCGTGCACGTCCTTGGCCATCCGCTTCTCGTCACCGCAGACGTACAGGTGGGCACCGTCCTCGAGCCAGGTGAACACCTCGGCGGCGTGCGCGACCAAGTGGTGCTGGACGTAGGTTCTCCCGTCACCATCCCGACTGAACGCCAGGTTCATTCGGGACAGGACGCCGGAGTCCAAGTACCCCTGCAATTCGTGTTCGTAGAGGAAGTCGGTCGCGCGGCGTCGGTGGCCGAAGAACAACCAGGACTTGCCGCCGGCCCCGGTGGCGGCCCGTTCCTGGAGGAAGGCGCGGAACGGGGCGACGCCGGTGCCGGGGCCGATCATGATGATCGGCACCTGCGGCGGGGGCAGCCGGAACGCATTGTTCGGCTGGAGGTGGATCCGGACCGTCTGGGCCCGATCCGCGAGGTGAGCTGACGCCACCCCGGCCCGCGGGCGGTCGGGGCGGTGGTAACGCACGGTGGCGACGGTCAGGTGGACGCGGTCGGGATGCGCCACTGGGCTCGAGGCGATCGAGTAGTCGCGGTACTGCAGCGGCCGCAGAGTCTCGAGAACCTCGTCGGCGGACAGGTCGGTCAGGCCGGGGAGGTCCAGCAGATCCAGCAGGTCACGCCCGTACAGCCAGGCGTCCAGGGTGGCGGGATCGGCGCTGGACAGCGCGGCTGCGGCCTCGGCGTCGGTGGTACGCGCCGCGACGAGCGCCTGCAGGGGCCGCGACGGCGTCCTGATCTCGAAGTGCTCGGACAGCAGTGGTCCCAGCGGTAACTCGCGGCCCGGCACGGTGTCCCCGGGTGCGCGTCCCAGTCGCGCCAGCAGCGCGTCCACCAGGGCCGGATCGTTGACCGGATGGACACCCAGTGAGTCGCCGGCCTGATAGATCAACCCACTGTCGGCGAGGTCGATTTCGTAGTGCCACACCTCGTCATCGGAGCCTGGTCCGGTGAGGAGCCGGCGCGTGCGCAGCTCGGCGGAAAAGGGGTTCTTGCGGTGCCAGACCGGGTGTTCGTGATGGTCGTCGGAATCTTCACCGACGGGTGCGCGGCCCTCGGGTGCAACAGCTGCCGACAGCAGCGCGATGACGTCGGCGGTCCAGGCGGCGGCGTCGTCGTCGAAGTCGATGTCACAGTCCACGCGGGCCGTCATCCGTGTGGCTCCGAGCTCTGCGAGCCGCTCGTCGGTGAGCTTGCCGGCATTCGAGAACTGCGGGTAGTACTTGTCGCCGAGGCCCAGCACCGCGAAGGTGAGGTGGTCCAGGCGTTCGGCATCCTCGGCTTCCAGCAGTTCCCAGAACAGAGAGGCGTTGAACGGGAACTCGCCTTCGCCGTAGGTCGCGGTGATCACCACCAGGTGGGTGGCAGCGGCGAGTTCAGCCCTGCCGACGGCGTTGAGTTCGACGGCAGTGGCTTCGATGCCGATTGTCTTGGCAGCGGCAGTGAACAACCCCGCAAGGCTTTCGGCGCCACCGGTCTCACTGCCGAATCCGACGGTCAACGACAACGCAGCTCGGTCAGGCACTGAGCGCTCCACTCTGGCTCGGGTACGAATTAGGCTAGCCTTAGTTAGGGCAACCTTATTAGGGTGGCGCCGGCAATGGGGCCGTACCTCCGCCCAGCAACCGGTGGAGGTGTTGAATCGAAAGCATGCTCAGCCTCGAGGAGATCTCGGACCGGATGGAGATCCAGCAGCTGCTGGTGGACTACTCGACGGCCATCGACACCCGCCGGTTCGACGACCTCGATGCGGTCTTCACTCCGGACGCCTACATCGACTACCGCGCCATGGGTGGTATCGACGGTCGGTATCCCGAGATCAAGGCCTGGTTGGTCGAGGTGTTGCCGAACTTTCCCGCCTACTCACACATGCTGGGCAATCTGTCGATCACCTTCTCCGGCGACACAGCAAAATCCCGGGTCATCTGCTTCAACCCGATGGTGCTCGCCGGCCCTGCCGAGGAGGGGCAGTCGCCGACGGTGCTGTTCTGTGGCCTCTGGTATGACGACGAGTTCATCCGGACCCCCGAAGGCTGGCGGCTGACACGTCGGGTCGAAACGAAATGCTTCGACAAAGTGATCTGAGCTGATCCGCGCTGCCGCGATTTCTGGTTGAGGTGCGAGCTCTGGCACAATGATCGGCTGTCTGCCCACAACCATGGCTGTGCGGTGGTCACACACGTGAGGCAAAACCGGATCGGGCGCTTTCTGCCCCGATCGCCGAATTGCAGCGTGGCAACTGATCAGGAGATTTGTTTCACATGGCTGTCAAAATCAAGCTGGCCCGCTTCGGCAAGATCCGCAACCCCCAGTACCGCATTTCCGTCGCTGATTCGCGTACCCGTCGCGACGGTCGCTCCATCGAGGTCATCGGCCGCTACCACCCCAAGGAAGAGCCGAGCCTGATCGAGATCGACTCCGAGCGCGCGCAGTACTGGCTCGGCGTCGGCGCCCAGCCCACCGAGCCCGTGCTGGCTCTGCTGAAGATCACCGGTGACTGGCAGAAGTTCAAGGGCCTGCCGGGCGCCGAGGGCACGCTGCGGGTCAAGGAGCCCAAGCCCAGCAAGCTGGACCTGTTCAATGCGGCTCTGGCCCAGGCTGACGGCGGCCCGTCCGGCGAAGCCACCCAGGCCAAGAAGAAGAAGGCCCCGGCCAAGAAGGCCGAAACCGACGCCGCTGGTGAGAGCGCTGACGCTGCTGCCGCTCCTGCCGAGACCCCCGCTGCTGCCGAATGAGCGCGGTCGTCGTCGACGCCGTTGAGCACCTGGTCCGCGGGATCGTCGACAACCCTGATGACGTCCGCGTCGACATGGTGACCAATCGCCGCGGCCGGACCGTCGAGGTGCACGTCCATCCCGAGGATCTCGGCAAGGTCATCGGCCGCGGCGGCCGTACCGCCACTTCGCTGCGCACCCTGGTCGCCGGTATCGGTGGCCGCGGTATCCGCGTCGACGTGGTGGACACCGACCAGTAGGGACCGCTCATGGAGCTGGTCGTCGGCCGTGTCGCCAAGGCACATGGCGTCACCGGTGAGATTGTCGTCGATGTGCGCACCGACGATCCCGACCGCCGCTTCACCCAAGGGATTACCTTGCGAGGCAGGGCATCTCGTGGTGGTGGCGAGCGCACGTACGTCATCGAAAGTGTGCGTGAGCACGGTGGGCGCCTCCTGCTGCGGCTGGCCGGAATCGCCGACCGTGACACCGCCGACGAACTGCGCGGCACCCTGTTTCTCGTCGAGTCCGACGAGCTGCCGCCGATCACCGAACCCGACGAGTACTACGACCATCAACTCGAGGGTCTGCAGGTCCGCACCGTCGACGGTGCCGATGT
Source organism: Mycobacterium sp. (assembly GCA_040512325.1). Classification (GTDB taxonomy): domain Bacteria; phylum Actinomycetota; class Actinomycetes; order Mycobacteriales; family Mycobacteriaceae; genus Mycobacterium. The sequence continues at coordinate 14,905 of JBEVFK010000020.1, forward strand.
CGGCACCGTCGCCGAGGTGCTGCACACCGCCGGCGGCGAACTGCTGTCGGTGAAGACGCCCGAGGGTCGCGAGATACTGGTTCCGTTCGTCACCGCCATCGTGCCGAGGGTTTCGCTGGCCGACGCCGTGGTGGAGATCGATCCGCCCGACGGTCTGCTGGCCATCGAAGACCTGAGCTAAAAGGCTCGCTGTGCGCATCGACGTCGTCACGATCTTTCCGGACTACTTGGCGCCGCTGCGCCAGGCGCTGCCCGGCAAGGCCATCGAGTCGGGATTGATCGAACTCGGCGTCCACGATCTGCGGCGCTGGACCCATGACGTGCACCGCTCCGTCGATGACTCGCCCTACGGCGGCGGACCGGGCATGGTGATGAAGGCCCCGGTCTGGGGCGAGGCGCTCGACGAGATCTGTTCTCCCGACACACTCTTGGTGGTTCCCACCCCTGCGGGGGTGCTGTTCGACCAGGCCACGGCCCGGCGCTGGAGCACCGAGCAGCACCTGGTGTTCGCGTGCGGGCGGTACGAAGGGATCGACCAGCGCGTTGCCGACGATGCCGCCCGGCGGATGCGGGTCGAGGAGGTGTCCATCGGCGACTACGTCCTCAACGGCGGCGAGGTGGCCACCTTGGTGATGCTCGAAGCGGTGGTCCGGTTGCTACCCGATGTGCTGGGCAATCCGCTGTCGCACCAAGATGATTCACATTCCGCCGGGCTGCTGGAAGGTCCCAGTTACACTCGCCCGCCCAGCTGGCGCGACCTCGACGTGCCGCCGGTGCTGCTGTCGGGCGACCATGCGAAGTTGGCGAAATGGCGCCGCGAGGCCGCGGAGGAACGCACCCGGCAGCGTCGGCCGGACCTGCTTGCCTAGTTGGATTGCCTCGCTCCTCAGCCGGCCTCGTCTCTCGCCCGGCCTCGGTCGACTCGGCGTCAGATACTCCCGCCCGGGAACGTCGTCTTGACGGCCTCGGTGATGGCGGTTCGTGCGGCGGTGGACCCGGTGGGCTGCAACGCGTAGATCACCATGATGAAGCGCCGGTTCGGGCCCACCACGCCGGTGGACAGGTGCATCCAATCGGAACGCACGCAGCACATCCAACCCTGTTTGACGGCAACGGGTTCGGCGTACAGACCTTCCGGGATGCCGAACCGTTGCGGGTAGATTCCGCCGGGCTGAGTGCCGTCCGGTGCCGTCGGAGTGGAGGCCGCCAGATTACTCATGATCATGTTCGCGCGCTCAGGGGGCAGGCCGCCGGTGCCCGAGAGCAGCATGTCGTAGTAGCGCACCAGATCCTGCGCCGAGGTGATGGTGTTGAACCAGCGTCCGTTGCTCGGTGGTGAGGTGGCGGTCAAGCCGTAACGCGCCGTGACCCGGTTGACGATCGCGCTGCCGCCACCGCGGTTCCAGAACACCTCGGCGGCACTGTCGTCGGACGAGCGCAGCATGACGTCGAACAAGGCGCGGTCGGCGGGGGAGAGGTTCGGCTGGCGCAGGAGGAGATCGTCGGCGATGAAGAGCTTCACCACCGAGGCGGTGGCCCAGCGTGCCGTGTTGCCGGCGGCGACTTCCTGGCGGGTCTCCCGGTCGAGGACCATCAGGCCGACCTCCGCGCCGCGGTTGGCTGCTTCGTCGACGGCCAGTTGGGCCCGCGCCTGCAGCCCGAGGAATGAGGGCGGGACCTCAACGGGCGGCGGAGCGGGCGTTTCGACCGGTCCCTGCGGAGCGACGACGGACATCTGCGATGCTGCGGGCGCGCCGTACACGCGGGCTTCGCATCCTGCGCAGCTTGCAAGCAGGGCCACACTGGTGATGGCAGTTACTGCCTTCACCAGGTTGACTGGCCACCAATGCATGCTGCTCCTCGAGCCAGTGGATTTGTCCGGGTACCCTTGGCCTGCCGAATTGAAGCCTCCCCGCCCCGCCAGCTTAATGGCTGCTGTGGGCTGGAGTGGACTCGGACAGGCTCGTCTGCCGAGGCGATTTCGCTGCGTGGGCTGCGTCTGGCACAATTGACAAGTTGTCTGCGCGGGCTGGAACTATCGCCTGCTGCGTGACATGAGAAGGCACAGACCGAAAGCCCGCCCCATCGGCTCGGCATCTGCCTCGCACAGTGTGCGCAGGGCGTTGTCAGTAGCCATGAATGCAAGGAAGAGTCACCGATGAACACGCTGGACTTCGTCGACCAGGCGTCGCTGCGCGACGACATCCCGGCCTTTGGCCCCGGCGACACCGTGAACGTGCACGTGAAGGTGATCGAGGGCACCAAAGAGCGCATCCAGGTCTTCAAGGGCGTCGTGATCCGTCGCCAGAACGGTGGCATCCGCGAAACGTTCACCGTCCGCAAGGAAAGCTACGGCGTAGGTGTCGAGCGCACGTTCCCCGTGCACTCTCCGAACATCGATCACATCGAGCTGGTGACCCGCGGTGACGTCCGTCGCGCCAAGCTGTACTACCTGCGCGATCTCCGTGGCAAGAAGGCCAAGATCAAAGAAAAGCGCTGACTTTGCGCGCTCTTGAGCGCCGCATCCGTCGCGGCCGGGCATCGCTGGCTACGCTGATCCCGTGACCGAAACCGAGGACTCGGCCGATCCCAAGCGGCAGGTGAACGAGTCCGACGACGACGTCGCGCCCGAAGGTAAGAAGCGCAGCGCCCTGCGCGAGGGCGCGATTCTCATCACCATCGCGATCGTCCTGTACTACGTGATGCTGACGTTCATCGCGCGGCCGTATCTGATTCCATCGGAGTCCATGCAGCCCACCCTCAACGGGTGCCCTGGCTGTGTCGGCGACCGGATCATGGTCGACAAGCTCAGCTACCGCTTCAGCTCACCGGAACCCGGTGACGTCGTGGTGTTCAAGGGCCCGCCGTCCTGGAGTGTCGGCTACAAGTCGATCCGGTCGGACAACCCGGCGGTCCGGGCGGTGCAGAACGCGTTGTCATTCGTCGGCTTCGTCCCACCGGACGAAAACGACTTGGTGAAGCGCATCATCGCCGTCGGCGGGCAGACCGTGGAGTGTCGGGCCGACACCGGCCTCACCGTGGATGGCAAGGCGCTCGACGAGCCTTACCTCGATCCCGACACCATGATGGCCGATCCTGCGGTGTACCCCTGCCTGGGCAATGAGTTCGGGCCGGTGGCCGTGCCGCCGGACCGATTGTGGGTGATGGGTGACAACCGGACCCACTCGGCGGACTCCCGGGCCCACTGCACCAATACCCCGACCGATGCGCAAAAGGGCCTGATCTGCACCGGTGATCCCATGAACGGAACCATCCCGGTAGAGAACGTCATCGGCAAGGCGCGGTTCATCGCATGGCCGCCGTCGCGCTGGGGTGGTGTCACCACGTTCAATCCTCAGCAAGGGCAGTAAGTGCCCGCTGCCTGGCCGCCGCGCACCGTGATCCGGAAATCCTCGGGTCTGCGCACCTTGGAATCCGCGCTGTACCGCAGTGGGCTGGGCCCGGTCGCGGGCGTGGACGAAGTAGGACGCGGGGCGTGTGCCGGACCACTGGTGGTGGCGGCGTGCGTGCTGGGGCCCAATCGGTTGACGAGCCTGGCCCGGTTGGATGACTCCAAGAAGCTGAACGAAAAAGAGCGCGAGCGACTGTTCCCGCTGATTCGGCGGTACGCGGTGGCCTATCACGTGGTCTTCATCCCGTCGACGGAAGTGGACCGGCGCGGTGTGCACATCGCCAATATCGAAGGAATGCGCCGAGCGGTGGCCGGGCTGACATTGCGCCCCGGCTATGTGCTGTCGGACGGTTTCCGGGTACCCGGACTGCCGGTGCCGTCCTTGCCGGTGATCTCCGGTGACGCGGCCGCCGCCTGTATCGCCGCGGCGAGTGTGCTGGCCAAGGTCAGCCGGGATCGGCTGATGGTGAAGATGGACCGCGAGCATCCGGGGTACGGTTTCGCCGAGCACAAGGGCTACAGCACCCCGGTGCACAGCGCGGCCCTGGGCGAGCTCGGGCCATGCGTGCAGCACCGGCACTCGTTCATCAACGTGCGCCGGGTCGCCACGGCGGCGGGCATCCGGTTGGTGACAGAGTTGCGTGACGGTGAACTCGACGATCCCGCATTGGCGCCACGCAGTGACCTCGGGTAATAGATGATAGGGGACCCAACGGAGATGAAGGACAGCTGGACTGATGAGCGCTGAGGATCTCGAAAAGTATGAGACCGAGATGGAGCTCTCGCTGTACCGCGAATACAAGGACATCGTGGGGCAGTTCAGCTACGTCGTCGAGACTGAACGCCGGTTCTACCTGGCCAACAGTGTCGAGCTGATCCCGCGCAATTCCGATGGCGAGGTCTACTTCGAGCTGCGGCTGGCCGACGCGTGGGTGTGGGACATGTACCGGCCCGCCCGCTTCGTCAAACAGGTCCGGGTGATCACGTTCAAGGACGTCAACATCGAGGAAGTCGAGAAGCCCGAGCTGCGGCTGCCGGAGTAACACCTGGCTGTCGTCACGTGTGTCCGGCGGAAAGGTGATGTCCGAAGTGCCCACCTCTGCGCGACTTTTTCGCCCGCCCACGAGCTTCCGCCCGGCACGGTCGGGCTGACCCGGTGACGTCGAGACCGGTCACGCCCAGCATGGTCGTGCATCTGCGGCGGGCCCGCGATCACATGGATCGGCATTTCGCGGAACAGCTGGATCTTCAGCAGTTGGCTGGGGTCGCCGGGGTGTCGAAGTATCACTTCGCCCGCAGCTTCGAATCGACCTACGGCGAAACGCCCATCCGCTATCTCACGCGGCGCCGCATCGAACGGGCCCAGGATCTGCTTCGCGGCGCGAACCTGACGGTGACCGAAGTGTGCATGGCAGTCGGCTTCACCAGTCTCGGGTCATTCTCCAGCCGGTTCACGCGGTTGGTCGGCGAGAGCCCCACGGCGTACCGCGACCGGTGGGCAGCTCGCGGTGGACCGCGTGTGCCGGGTTGCTTCCTGTTCATGCGGGGTGTGCTCAACCATGCCGAGACGTCCTACGCTGCCGACTGATTCGCGCAATCTGGAAGAAGCCACTGCCGCCGGACGCCGATACCGTTGATTCATGATCACCAATATTTCCCTCGTTACTGTGTACTGCCTCGATCAGGACGACGCCCGCGACTTCTATATCGGCGTCCTGGGCTTCGAACTCGGCGTCGACATCACCATGGGTGAAGGTTTCCGGTGGCTGACACTCAAGCATCCGAGCCAGCCCGAACTCGAGATCACATTGATGACACCGGGACCGCCACTCGATGAGGCGGCCGCGGCCTTCGTGCGCGGGCAATTGGAGAAGGGGCAGATGGGTGGGCTCGGTCTCGCGGTCGACGACTGCCACAAGACCTACGCCGAGCTGTCCGCCAAGGGCGTCACGTTCCTGGCCGAACCCGCAGACCGGCCGTACGGCATCGAAGCGGTGATGCGGGACAACTCCGGCAATTGGCTGGTGCTGGTCGAACCGAGAGAGTTCACCCCGGCCGACTTCGCCTGACCGCGAGCGCGGGCAGCAAGGCTGTGGATGATGTTCGGACTGTGGATAACTGGCGGTTCTAGCGGATAGGCGAGCCCGTGGTGTCGGGGTGCGCTCGCACGCTTCAGGCATGACAACGTTCACACGAGCAGAACTGGGTGCCTTCGGCGAGCAGTTCGCTGTCGAGCATCTGACGGCAACGGGGCTGCGGATCCTGGCGCGGAATTGGCGCTGCCGGTACGGCGAGCTGGATATCGTCGCGGCCGATCCCGCCTCGCGCACAGTGATTTTCGTGGAGGTCAAGACCCGATCCGGCGACGGCTTCGGTGGGGTGGCCGAAGCAGTGACGCAGGACAAGGTGCGCCGGTTGCGGCGGTTGGCGTCGCTGTGGCTGGCCGGCCAGGATCAGCGGTGGGCCGGAGTCCGCATCGACGTCGTCGGGGTCCGGGTGGGTCGGACGCGCACCCCGGAGCTCACGCATGTGGTGGGGGTGGGCTGATGACGCTGGGGCGGGCGTTCTCGGTGGCAGTGCGCGGGTTGGCGGGGGAAACCGTGGAGATCGAAGCGGACATCAGCTCGGGTCTGCCGGGGGTGCATCTGGTGGGGCTGCCGGATACGGCGTTGCAGGAGTCGCGAGACCGGGTGCGCTCGGCGATCGTCAACAGCGACGGGACGTGGCCGATGGCGCGGCTGACGCTGGCGCTGTCGCCGGCGACCTTGCCCAAGATGGGGTCGGTCTACGACGTGGCGCTGGCGTCAGCAGTGATGTCAGCGGAGTCCAAGACGGCGTGGCCTCGGCTCGAAAAGAGCGTACTGCTGGGTGAACTCGCCCTCGATGGCCGGGTGCGTCCGGTGCGTGGGGTGCTGCCGGCAATGCTTGCCGCCCAGCGCGACGGCTGGAGAACAGCCGTGGTGCCCATCGACAATCTCGCCGAGGCCAGCCTGGTCGAGGGCATCGAGGTGTTCGGGCTGAGTAGTCTGCGGCAATTGAAAGCCTGGTTGGAGGGTGCCGCGACGTTGCCGGGCCGGATGCCGGTGGCAGCCCTGATGCCGGAGACCACCGCAGACCTGGCAGACGTGGTGGGGCAGACGCAGGCCCGGTTCGCCGTCGAAGTCGCTGCGGCGGGTGCGCACCACCTGATGCTGACGGGGCCGCCGGGGGTGGGGAAGACCATGTTGGCGCAACGGCTTCCGGGGTTGTTGCCGCCGTTGACCGAATCCGAGTCATTGGAGGTGACGGCCATCCATTCGGTGGCCGGTGTGCTGTCGGATTCCATGCCGTTGATCACCACCCCGCCGTTTGTGGCTCCGCACCACACCTCGAGCGTCGCCTCGATGGTGGGTGGCGGCTCGGGCCTGGCCCGCCCCGGGGCGATCAGCCGGGCTCACCGGGGCGTGCTGTTTCTGGATGAATGCGCCGAGATTGGTGTCTCGGTGTTGGAGGCGCTGCGAACACCGTTGGAGGACGGTGAGATTCGGCTGGCCCGGCGCGACGGCGTGGCGCACTATCCGGCGCGTTTCCAGCTGGTGTTGGCGGCCAATCCATGCCCGTGTGCGCCCGCCAATCCGCGGGACTGCATCTGTGCTCCACCCGCCAAGCGCCGGTACCTCGGCAAGTTGTCGGGGCCGCTCATGGACCGGGTGGACCTGCAGGTGGAGCTGCAGCCGGTGCGTACCTCGGCGTTCACCTCGGATGACCACGAGCCCACCGCGACAGTGCGAGCGCGGGTCGCCGATGCGCGGGCGGCCGCCGCCGAACGCTGGAAACCGCACCATATCCGCACCAACGCCGAAGTGAGTGGCCCACTGCTGCGGCGACGCTACCGACCGACGAAGGATGCCATGGCGCCGCTGAGCAAGGCTCTTGATCGTGGCCTGATCAGTATTCGCGGCGCGGATCGAAGTTTGAGAGTCGCGTGGACACTGGCGGATCTGGCGGGTCGCGGACTGCCGAACCCCGACGATGTGGCGATGGCATTGAGCTTCCGGCAACCGGGGGCCGGCCGGTGAGCACGATGCGGGCGCGTGAGTTTCCGGCGGGGGTAACCGAAGGTCTTGCGTCAGCAGTCGCTGCCGCCGCCCCCGTCGCTGGTTCCGGCGCCGCAGTCGCCCGCTTCGCCAGCTGCCCAGGCGCCGGAGGTAGCGCCGTGGGCCGTCATACCAGCAGCCCAGGCACTGCCGACAGCAGTGTTCTTTCTTCGCCGCCAACCCCGGGGCGCGGATCGAACGTAAACAGTGTGTCGAATCTCGGCAACCTCGCGCCGATATCGGTCTGCGGGCGCCTCATCTTTCGCATGTTGGTGCCGACGAAGCACCAGAAGCGAAGTGATCACCAGAATGACCACCACTGCGACGTCGATAGCGATTACCGCCGCGCTCATGAGCAGAGGTTACGCCGGTTTGCGCCCATGCCATACGGTGAAAAATGCATACAACCAAGGCGATCTGCCTTTGTGTTTGGTGTTGCTTGGATGCTGGGCGACATGGCGGGTCGCGGCATGCCGAACCTCGACGATGTGGCGATGGCATTGAGCTTCCGGCAACCGGGGGCCGGCCGGTGAGCACGATGCGGGCGCGACAGTTGGCGTGGGCATATCTTTCGCGGGTGGCGGAACCGCCGTGTGCGCCGCTGGCAGTGTTGGTGGCCGAGTATGGCCCGGTGGCGGCGGCCGAGAAGGTGCGGCGGGGTGATGTGGGGGAGCCGCTGCGGACGCTGGTCGAAGCCAGACGCGGAATTGATTGTGCCGCAGCCGATCTGGAGACTCTTGCGCAGCGCGGGGGTCGGCTGATCACGCCCGACGA
>JBEVFK010000021.1:0-13497 GCA_040512325.1 Mycobacterium sp.
GACACACCGTCGCTTAGGCAGCGAGGGCGTAGTCGCGCTGATTGGAATCGGCGCTTAATTGGTTGCAACGACGCTTACGGTGGTCTCTTGCCTGCACCGGCACGCTTCCCTTGATTCGATGCGCGAAGTCGAAACCGATCAGCCCCTCGCACCCCTGCCAAATTTCAGCAAGAACTCCACTATACCCATCACCCCGACAGCGGCCACCGAATAAACGGCCTACGGGTCGGCGTAGTCAGATCACGTAGTTCAGATTGTCGACGATTCGGCGGCCGGCCTCCTGATCGCCGAGGACATCGATCGTGGCAGGCCGCGTCGCGCTCATCGGCCGCCCGCCGCACAACCGGGTGAACTGCAGTCCGTCGAGCCGGATGGTCACTGTCGGTTCCGCGCCGCCGAAGTCGTCGACCACCGCCGCCCGCCCGTCGACCGCGACGTTGATGGAGCGCTGCAGCGGACCGGTCAGCTCCAAGGCAACCCGGGCACCGTCGGGTGCTCGGCCGCGCTTGCCGACGACGAACCCCATGCTGGCTGCCATTTCGTCGAGGGCCCGGTGCGCCGCAACCCCGGACAGTTCGTCGTCGGAGGCCGGAACCTCCAGTGCCTCGCGGATGTCCTGCTCATGCATCCAGCAGTCGAAGGTACGGATCCGCATGAACCGGCCGTAGCTGTCCGGTCCGGCCGGCGTCACGGTCACGGCGTTCCACTCGGCCTCGGCCAGGTTCGTCAGCAGGGTGCTGCGCTGTGCGGTCACGTCACCGAGCCGGTACCGCATGTCGTCCGGCACCTCGTCGCGCAGCGAGCGCACCCAGCATTCGTTGAGCTGGCCGATCTCGTTGTGCACGTGATCGAGCGTCGACACGTCGAGATCAGCCTCGGGTGTCGGCATGCCGAGCAGCATCGACTCGGTGCCGATCACATGGCTGGCGACGTCGTGCACCGTCCACCCCGGTAGCGACGTCGCCGTCTGCCAACGGTCGTCGGGCAAATCGGTCAACAGATGCTCGATCGCCTCCCACGACGCGAAAAGGCCTGCCAGTACGTCGTTTTTGCCGAGGGTGGTCACGGGACGGGTTGGGCTGGACATAGTGGCGATGCTAGCGACCACAGTGGGCGGGCTGGCCGGATTGGCCGTAGCGGTCACCCGCCGGCGATCATGGCGACCGCCCCCAGCGCCAGCACCATGCCCAGTATCTGCCAGCGGGTCACGCGCTCTTTGAGCACGACGATCGCCAGTAGGACGGTGCCGGCCGGGTAGAGCGAGATCAGCACCCCGGCCAGGGACAGCAGCGATGCCTGCAGCGCCAGCAGCATCGCCACATTGGCGATGGTGTCGAGCACTCCGGCCAGCAGAGCCAGTTTCATCGGCACCCCGGTCGGCAGAGCCAGATTGTGGGAAACCGCGGCGATGGCCAACACCAGAACCGTCGCGGAGATCCGGGCGACCACCAGCGGCCACAGCCCGGCTTCCGCGGGGGCCTGGTCGATCAGCACGAAGTTCAAGCCGAAGGCCAACCCCGCGCCGACCGTCAGCCCCGCGATCTTCGTGGTGAAGCGGTGCGGAGTAGAACCGGGGTCGGCGGCGTCACGGCTGACCAGGAACACCGCGAACAGGGCCACCACGATGCCGACGTTGGCCACCAGACCGGGCCGCTCCCCCAGGCCCACGCCCACCGCAACGGGAACTCCGGCCACCAGAATGGCGGTCAGTGGGGACACCACCGAGATGGGGCCCGCACCCAGCGCGGCGTAGAACCACCACACCCCGAACGCCTGGCTCAAGCCGCACAGTGCGCCCCAGAAGATCGCGTCGTCCGAGATGTCGCCGCCCACCACCACCGCGAGTACGGCGAGCAGCACCATCGCGACGGGATAGGACACGATGACGACGCGCAGTGCCGCCACCCGCCGCGATGCGACACCGCCGACAAAATCGCTGACGCCGTAACCCAGTCCGGACAGCAGCGCGAGAAGGACCCCGGTCAGGACATACCTTTGCGGCGCCGTCCCAGCTCGCGGGTGATTTCGCGGTCGGCGTCGCGTTTGGCGATGTCCTGGCGTTTGTCATGGGCCTGCTTACCGCGCCCCAGCGCCAGCTCGACTTTGACCTTGCCGTCGAGGAAATACAGCGACAGCGGCACCAACGTCAGGTTGCCGTCCTGGATCTTGCCCACCAGATTGTCGATCTCGCCGCGATGCATCAGCAGCTTGCGGTTGCGCCGCGTCGCGTGATTGGTCCAGGTGCCCAGGTGATACTCCGGGATGTGGACGTTGCGCAGCCACACCTCGCCGTCGTCGATCGTGGCGAACGCGTCGGCGAGCGACGCCTGGCCCTCGCGCAGGCTCTTGACCTCCGTGCCCTGCAACACCACTCCGCACTCGAAGACGTCGAGAATCGTGTAATTGTGCCGGGCTTTGCGGTTGCTGGCGACGATCTGCTTGGCGCTCTTGGGGTCGACTTTCTTGGTGCCGGCTCGCGCCGCTGACTTCGCCACGCTTTACCTTCGCACGTAGAGCCGGAGCGTGACGTAAGACGTCACACCGGCCATCGCCAGGCCGAGCAACAGCATCCACGGCGCGCTGAAGTACAGGATGTCCAGATAGTCCACCCGTGCTATCAGGTTGGCCCGATAGAACTGGTCGAGTGCGCTCTCCAGGAACAGTGCCCGGACCATGATCAGGCCGAAGATCGCGATGAGCACACCCAGCAGGGCTGCCAGCATCGCCTCCAACAGGAATGGCAGCTGGGTGTACCAGCGACTGGCCCCGACCAACCGCATGATGCCGATCTCGGTGCGCCGCGTATACGCGGCGACCTGCACCATGTTGGCGATCAGCAGCACCGCACCGACGGCCTGCACCAGCGCCACCGCGAACGCCGCACTGGACAACCCGTCGAGCACCGCGAAGAGCCGGTCGATCAGCTCCTTCTGATTGAGCACCCCGCGTACCCCGGGCTGGCCGGCAAGGGCGGCATCGAAGTCCGCATGCTGTTCGGGGTCGTCCAGCTTGACGATGAACGACGCCGGGAACGCGTCTGGGGTGGCGACGTCGCGGAACTGCGGTACCCGTCGCACCGCGTCCTCATAAGCGTCCTCGCGGTTGAGGAACCGCACCGAGCTCACGTCGTCGCGTTCCTCGATCGTCGACCGCAACGCCTGGCACTGATCGGTGTCACAACTGAGGTCGTTGGCCGAGATGTCGTCGGTGAGGAAGACCTGGGTCTCCACCCGATCCAGGTAGATGTTCTTCGACTGATCGGCGAGGCGGAGCACCAACAGGCCACCGCCGAACAGCCCGATCGAGATCGCGGTCGTCAGGATCATCGCGACCGTCATGGTGACGTTGCGACGAAGCCCGGTCAGGACCTCATTGAACAGAAAACCAAAGCGCACTTAACGATCCATTCCGTAAACGCCGCGCTGCTCATCGCGGACCAGTCGGCCCAGCGAGAGCTCGATGACGCGCTGGCGCATCGAGTCGACAATGTGGTGGTCATGGGTGGCCATCAGCACCGTGGTCCCAGTTCGGTTGATCCGCTCGAGCAGATCCATGATGTCCTTGCTGGTCTCCGGGTCCAGGTTGCCGGTGGGCTCATCGGCGAGCAGAACCAGCGGCCGGTTCACGAAAGCGCGGGCGATCGCCACGCGCTGCTGCTCACCTCCGGACAGTTCACCGGGCAGTCGGTTGGCCTTGCCGGACAACCCGACCATCTCCAGGACTTCGGGCACCACACGATTGATGGTGTCGCCGCGCTTGCCGATCACCTCGAGCGCGAAGGCGACATTGTCGAACACACTCTTCTGCTGCAACAGCCGGAAGTCCTGGAACACACAGCCGAGCACCTGCCGCAGGCTGGGGACGTGCCGGCCGGACAGTTTGTTCACATGGAACTTGGAGACGCGGATGTCGCCGGACGACGGATGCTCCTCCGCCAGCAACAGCCGCATGAACGTGGATTTGCCCGAACCTGATGGCCCGATCAGGAAGACGAACTCACCCTTGTCGATCTTGACGCTGAGATTGTCGAGCGCAGGGCGCGCCGACTGCTTGTACTGCTTCGTCACATGGTCGAGGGTGATCATCACGGCACGCCAGTGTAGCCCTGCAACCTCAGCAAACGGCCCAAGCTCCCCCGCGGGCCGTCCCGATGCGCTACTGCTCCACCCCGGGAGGGAGCGGTGTCGGACCCGCCTCCGGGTTTGCCGTTGTGGGGGTGGTCTGCGGCGTCGGCGGCGTCGGCAGGAACGGGTTGGGTGGCGTCGGTGTCGTCGTCGGCGTCGGTGTGGTCGTCGGTGCGTCGGTGGCAGCGGGCTCGGTGGTGGTCGGCTCCGGCGGCGCGGTGGTGGTCGTCGTGGTCGGGGCGGGCCGGCGCGTGGTGGTCTGCGGGTATTCGCGCACCGAGGTCCGTGGCACCCAGGTGTACTCCGGATCGGGAACGAACCCGGGCGGGACCACCTGCGTCATGTCCGGCGTCGGAGCCGGAGGCGGCGGCTGGTAGGTCTCGAAGAGCCAGGCGGTCGCGAAAAACGCCACGATGAGCCCGACCGTGGAGGTCCGCATGCGGCCCCAGAACAGGTAGTTGGGCCAGCCGCGGTCCGGTCGCTTGCGGAGTTTGAATTTCATCGCTGACTCGCCGGTCCCTGCGTTTCCTCTTCCGCGCCGCCGGTGGTCGCCGGGTGCACGAGCGCCCCCACCGTCGGCATCGGTTCGCTGGGGGTGACGATGCCCGCCCGGCCCAGCGCGGCCACGACGAGCAGACGCAGCCGGCGCCCGACCTCGAACTGCTTACCGGGCAGCGTGCGGGCCACCATGCGCAGGTTCACGGTGTCGAGTTCGATGCTCTCGACCCCCATCAGCTGCGGCGCGTCGAGCATCAGCTCGCGCAACCCCTCGTCGTCCATCGCCTTCTCGCAGACCGCGTGCAGCAGCTCGTTGACCTTGTTGAGGTCGGCCGACGTGGGCACCGGCACATCGACCACCGCACGGGCCCAGTCCTTGGACAGGTTGAGCGACTTCATGATCTGACCGTTGGGAATGGTGAAGACTTCGCCGTCGCTGGTGCGCAGTTTGGTCACCCGCAGGGTGACGTCCTCGACGGTTCCCGTCGCATCATTGGACGACCCCAGGGTGAGCGTCACCAGATCGCCGAAGCCGTATTGCTTTTCGGTGATGATGAAGAATCCCGACAGCAGATCCTGCACGATCCGCTGGGCACCGAAACCGAGGGCTGCGCCCAGCACCGCCGCCGGCGCCACGAGCGAACCGACGGGGATGTCGATGATGGACGTGATCTCGACCGTCATCACGACGAACACCACGGCGATGGTCACCCACGAGATCACCGACGCCACCGCTTGTCGGTGCTTGGCGGTCTCGCTGCGGACCAGCGCGTCGCTCTCCTGGAAGTCCGCGTCGATGCGGCGAGTCACCTTCTGCGCGGCCCAGTTCACGAACCGGGCGATCAGGATCGCCGCGATGACGAGCATGAGGATGCGCAGGCCGCGAGTGATGATCCATTCGCCGATATCGCCGCGCCAGAAGTCATGCCAGCGTTGGCCCCAACTGAAGGCCAGGTATTGGGTGTCCGCGAGAGTCTTAGTCATCTTTCCTGTTACGCCAGCGGATTCCCGCTTCCAGGAATCCGTCGATGTCACCGTCGAGAACCGCCGTCGGGTTACCGACTTCGTACTCGTTTCGAAGGTCTTTGACCATCTGGTAGGGATGCAGGACATAGGAGCGCATCTGATTGCCCCAGGAACTGCCGCCGTCGCCTTTGAGAGCGTCCATCTCGGCGCGCTCCTCTAAGCGCTTGCGTTCCAACAATTTCGCCTGCAGGACGCGCATGGCCGAGACCTTGTTCTGCAGCTGGGACTTCTCGTTCTGACACGTGACCACGATCCCGGAGGGGATGTGGGTCAGTCGCACCGCGGAGTCGGTGGTGTTGACCGACTGCCCACCCGGGCCGCTGGACCGGTAGACGTCGACCCGAAGATCGCCTTCGGGAATCTCGATGTGGTCGGTGGTCTCGACCACCGGCAACACCTCGACATCGGCGAACGAGGTCTGCCGCCGGCTCTGATTGTCGAACGGGCTGATGCGAACCAGTCGGTGGGTGCCCTGCTCGACCGAGAGGGTGCCGTACGCGTACGGCGCGTGGATCGCGAACGTCGCGCTCTTAATCCCCGCCTCTTCGGCGTAGGAGGTGTCGAACACCTCGACCCCGTAGTTGTGCTTCTCGGCCCAGCGGATGTACATCCGCATCAGCATCTCGGCCCAGTCGGCGGCGTCCACCCCGCCGGCACCGGAGCGAATGGTGACCACCGCCTCGCGCTGGTCGTACTCCCCCGAGAGCAGCGTGCGGACTTCCATCGCCTGGATGTCTTCGCGCAGCGACGCCAGCTCCTTGTCCGCATCCACCAGGGCCTCGTCGCCACTGGCTCCGTCTTCTTCGGCGGCGAGTTCGTAGAGCACCGGCAGATCGTCGACCCGCTGACGCAATTCTTCGACGCGGCGCAATTCCGTCTGCGCGTGGGACAGGTTGCTGGTCACCTTCTGGGCGCGGGCCTGGTCGTCCCAGAGGTTCGGATCAGAGGCCTCGTGCTCGAGTTTTTCGATCGTCCCGCGGAGGCCATCGACATCGAGCACTCGCTCCACAGTCGTCAAAGTGGTGTCAAGTGCGCTGATGTCGGATTGCCGGTCGAGGTCCACGGATGTCCAGGTTACCGGCGCGCGGGTTCGACCTGACTACCGGCGGTGCGCGGCTGTGACGTTTAGGATCGGTTGTGTAACCAGCATGAGTATTGCGCGGCCGACACAGCCCCTCCGGTCCAGCCCAAAGACCGGTCGTGTCGGTCAGCGTTTCGAGACCCCGCCGCAGCGCGACAGCCCCCGTTCGCGACGCCGGGTACGGACAGAAAGTGCACCATCTTGTCTGAAAATCGCGGCCTGCCGAAGCCCCGCCCGTTCCATGTGGCGATCGTCGGTTCAGGACCCTCCGGATTCTTCGCCGCCGCAGCACTGCTGAAAGCCGAAGGCGTCGACGTCCGCGTCGACATGCTCGAGATGCTCCCCACGCCGTTCGGGTTGGTGCGTTCGGGCGTTGCTCCGGATCATCCGAAGATCAAGTCCATCAGCGCGCAGTTCGACACCATCGCCCAGGATCCGCGTTTCCGATTCTTCGGCAACGTCACGATCGGTCAGCATGTCGAGGCCGCCGAGCTCGCGCAGCGCTACGACGCGGTGATCTACGCTGTCGGCGCCCAGTCCGACCGTCCGCTCAACATCCCCGGTGAGGAGCTGCCGGGCAGTGTCGCCGCGGTGGACTTCGTGGGTTGGTACAACGCCCACCCGCATTTCGGCGAAGTGGCCCCGGATCTGTCCGGGAGCCGGGCCATCGTCGTCGGCAACGGCAATGTCGCACTCGACGTCGCGCGTGTCCTGGTCACCGATCCGTCGGCGCTGGCCGTTACCGATATTGCCGATCACGCGTTGCAATCGCTTCACGGTCGTGGCGTCGACGAGGTGGTGGTCATCGGTCGACGCGGCCCCATGCAGGCCACGTTCACCACCGTGGAGTTGCGCGAGCTCCATGACATGGAAGGTCTGGCCGACGTCGATGTCATCGTCGATCCCGAGGATTTCGCCGGGATCTCCGACGCTGACCTGGAGGCAGCGGACAAGACCGTGCAGAAGAACATCAAAGTGCTGCGCACCTTCCTCGACCGGCCCACCACGCCCGGCCACCGCAGAATCGTGTTCAGGTTCCGGACCTCGCCGATCGAGATCGAGGGCACCGACCACGTGGAGTCGGTGGTGCTGGGACGCAATGAGCTGGTGGCCGACGACAGCGGGCGGATCGTCGCCAAGGACACCGGGCTGCGAGAGCACCTACCGGCGCAGCTGGTGGTTCGCGCGGTCGGCTACCGCGGGGTGCAGACGCCGGGGCTGCCGTTCGACGAGAAGACGGGCACCATCCCCCATACCGACGGCCGGGTGACCGGTCGGCGCAACGAGTACGTCGTGGGCTGGATCAAGCGCGGGCCCTCAGGGGTGATCGGAAGCAACAAGAAGGATTCGCAGGCCACGGTGAATACCGTGCTGAGCGATCTGGCCGGCGCCGAGCTACCCGACATCGCCGCGGAGCACTACGACCAGCTGGTCGAGTGGCTGCTGTCGCGGCAGCCGAAGCTGGTCACCGACGATCACTGGCAGTTGATCGACGCCCACGAGCGCACTGCCGGCGAGCCGCACGGTCGGCCGCGGGTGAAGTTGTCGAGTGTTGAGGAGCTGTTGAAGATCGGGCACGGCTGAGCGGTCCCGCTCAGGAGCGAAGTCAATGTCGGCGCGTTGATCTAGAATCGAACGCATGTTCGAAGGATTGGATGAGGCCGGGATCATCACCCGGATCGCGGAACTGGAACAGCGCAAATGCGCCGATGCGGCCGAGCAGGCCCGACTGTCGGTGGCCCTCGACACTGCCCGCCGCGCCGCGGAGGAAGCCGCCGGAATGCCGGCGAGGCGGCGGGGCCGCGGGGTGGGCACGGAGATCGCGTTGGCGCGTCGGGACTCCCCGAACTGCGGCAACCGCCACCTCGGCTTCGCCAAAGCCCTGGTCCACGAAATGCCCCACACGCTGGCCGCGCTCGAGGCCGGCCGACTCTCGGAGTGGCGGGCCACGCTGATCGTGCGCGAGTCGGCGTGTCTCACCGTCCAGGACCGTCGCACCTTGGACGAGGAGATGTGCGCGGATCCATCCGCGCTCGATGGACTCGGCAACAAACGGATCGCCGCCGATGCCAAAGCGATCGCCTACCGGTTGGATCCGCACGCCGTCGTCGCACGCGCCGCCAAAGCCGAGACCGAACGCACCGTGACCATCCGCCCGGCACCGGACACCATGACCTACGTGACCGCACTGCTGCCGGTCGCCAAGGGCGTGTCGGTCTACGCAGCCCTCAAACGGGCCGCCGACACCACCTGCGACGGCCGCAGCCGCCACCAGGTCATGGCCGACACCCTCGTCGAACGCACCACCGGCCACCCGGCCACCGAACCCACCCCCCTCGCGGTGGGCCTGGTGCTGACCGACGACACCCTGCTCGGTGCCGGTCGTGAACCCGCCTGGATCACCGGGTATGGGCCCATCCCCGCCGCCGTCGCCCGCGGCATGGTCGCGGCGTGCGCCACCGCCCAGGCTCGCTCCACGCTGCGCCGGCTCTACCGCCATCCCACCTCCGGTGCCCTGGTCACCATGGAGTCGCGCGCGCGGCGGTTTCCCACCGCGCTGGCCCATTTCATCGCGCTGCGCGATGACACCTGCCGGATGCCGTACTGCGACGCGCCGATCCGGCACACCGATCACGCCACGCCGGACGCGCGGGGCGGTCCGACCAGCGCCGAGAACGGGCAGGGCCTGTGCGAGCAGTGCAACTACGTCAAAGAGGTCGCGGGGTGGAAAGTCGCCACCAAGACCGACGAAAACCACACGCACTCCGCGGAATTCACCACACCGACCGGCCACACCCACCAATCCCGGGCGCCGAGGCCACCCGGGCGGCCTCAGGTATGGATCAGCGAGGTCGAAACCCGGATCGGCATCTCACTCGCACGGCACGCCGCCTAGGACGGCGGAGCGTACGGCGCCGGCGGCGGAGGCTGCTGCGGTGGCGGCGGAGGCTGCTGCGGTGGCGGTGGGGGTGGCGGCATCTCCGGCGGCGCGAAGTTCCACTTGTCGGGATTCTTCGGCGAGTAGATGACCGGGAACAGTTGCCCGATCGCCGGCCACCGGTTCACGTCGACGGCCATCTGCTGGTAGACCACGTGCTCGCCGACGGTGGGACCGCTTATCACGCCGGCGATCGTGACGAACTGGTCTCCGTCGACACCGTCGGGCCGCGGGCTGACCCCGGTGACCAGGAGCGTGCCCTCGGCGAAGGCCTGGCCGGGCCGGCCAGGCCCACCCGGGCGCGGACCGCGCTTCATGAGCCGCGGCCCGATGATCAGAGCCAGGGCGCCGACGAGGAGCAATATCATTGCGAATTCGAACACACCGCCATGGTAGGACTGCTGCCATGAGCCAGGACAAAGATCTCGCGTTGGCACTCGAGCTCGCCGACCGCGCAGACGCAGTGACGATGGACCGATTCGGCGCGCTGGACCTGCGGATCGACACCAAACCCGATCTCACGCCGGTGACCGATGCGGACCGCTCCGCCGAGACCACTCTCCGCGATGCGCTGGCGCAGGCACGGCCTGACGATTCGGTATTCGGCGAGGAGTTCGGCGGCACACCGTCCTTCGCCGGCCGCCAATGGGTGCTCGACCCGATCGACGGCACCAAGAACTTTGTGCGCCGAGTTCCGGTGTGGTGCACGCTGATTGCCCTACTGGAGGACGGCGTACCCACCGTCGGAGTGGTCAGCGCCCCCGCCTTGGGCAGGCGCTGGTGGGCGGCGACCGGCCTGGGCGCCCACACGTCCTTCGCGGGCGTCACGCGACAGATCTCGGTCTCGGGAGTCACCGACCTGAGCTCGGCCAGCGTCTCGTACTCAGATCTGATCGGGTGGGAACAGCGGAAAGATCAGTTCGTGGGCCTGCTCGACGACGCGTGGCGGGTGCGCGCCTACGGCGACTTCTGGTCGTACTGCCTGCTCGCCGAGGGCGCAATCGACATCACCGCCGAACCCGAGGTGAAACTGTGGGACCTGGCGCCGCTGGACATTCTGATCCGTGAGGCGGGGGGCACGTTCACCAACCTCGCCGGCGAAGCCGGGCCACACGGCGGCAGTGCCGTCGCCACCAACGGACTACTGCACAACGCAGTGCTGACACGCCTCAACCCGGTGTGAACTAGCTAACACGGTCGGCGCACCTTACTCTGGAGTAAGATAGGTCCATCGCTCCCCAACACTGAGGCGGCCGACCATGACCAACACCCTTCCCGACCGGGCGGAATCCGCCGTCGGGCTGCAGAAACCGAAGCGGACTGCGACCGCCTTCGGCTTGGCTCTACTCACCCCGCTCATCGGGCAGGAGTTCCTGGACCGCTACCACCTCCGCGAACCGCTCAACCGTGGACTGCGGGTGGGCGTCAAGACGGCCTTCTCCGCCGCCGGCGCCACCACACGGCAATTCAATCGTGTGCAGGGATTGGGCAAGGCCCCGACTCGGCTCGAGGGCCAGCGGCCGCCCAAAGGATCGGACTACTTCGACCTCACCCCTGACGACGATCAGAAGATGATCGTCGAGACGGTGCAGGAATTCGCCGAAGAGATCCTGCGCCCGGCCGCGCACGACGCCGATGCCGCCACGACGTACCCGCGTGAGTTGATCTCCAAGGCCGCCGAACTGGGCATCACCGCGATCAACGTTCCCGAGGACTTCGACGGGATCGCTGCACATCGATCCACCGTGACCAACGCCCTGGTCGCCGAGGCGCTGGCCTACGGCGACATGGGCTTGGCGCTGCCCATTCTCGCTCCCGGCGGTGTGGCTTCCGCGCTGACCCATTGGGGCAGCGCAGATCAGCAGGCCACCTACCTCACCGAGTTCGCCGGCGAACGGGTGCCACAAGCCTGCCTGACGATCGCCGAACCCCATCCGTTGTTCGACCCGACAGCCTTGAAGACGACGGCCGTCCGGACGCCGAGTGGCTATCGCCTCGATGGGGTGAAATCACTGGTTCCGGCCGCCGCGGACGCCGAATTGTTCATTGTCGCAGCGCAACTCAACGGCAAGCCGGCGTTGTTCATCGTCGAGGCGTCGACCACCGGAGTCACCGTGACACCGGAGCCGAGCATGGGCATCCGGGCCGCCGCGCTCGGTCGGATCGAACTCGAGAAGGTCAGCGTGCCGCTGAGCGCCCGGCTGGGCGAGGACGCGGCAACCGACCAGGACTACTCCGAGGCCATCGCGCTGTCCCGGCTCGGCTGGGCAGCCCTGGCTGTCGGCACCTCGCACGCGGTGCTCGATTACGTCGTGCCCTACGTGAAGGAGCGCCACGCGTTCGGCGAGCCGGTCGCGCGCCGCCAGTCGGTGGCGTTCATGTGCGCCAACATCGCCATCGAGCTCGACGGTCTCCGGCTGATCACCTGGCGCGGCGCCAGTCGCGCCGAACAAGGTATGCCGTTCGCTCGAGAAGCCGCGCTCGCCAAGAAGTTCGGCGCCGACAAAGGAATGCAGATCGGCCTGGACGGTGTGCAGCTGCTCGGCGGCCACGGCTACACCAAGGAACACCCCGTCGAACGCTGGTACCGCGATCTGCGGGCGATCGGTGTCGCCGAGGGCGTCGTAGTTCTCTGAATCGCCGTTCTCTCAAGCGCAGTTCTCCGGACAGCCCCGTCGAAAACTAAGGACTCTCATGGCAATCAATCTGGAAATGCCGAAGAAGCTCCAAGCTGTCATCGAGAAGGGCCATCAGGGCGCCGCCGAGATGCTGCGCCCGATCTCGCGCAAGTACGACAACAAGGAACACGCCTACCCCGTCGAACTCGACACCCTCGCCGAGCTCTTCGAAGGCATGACCGAGGCGAAGACCATCTCTTTCGCTGGTGCCGACGCGTTCCGCGACACTGACGGGCCGAAGGGCAATGTCAACGGTGCCAACATGTCTGCGCTGCTCAATGCCCTCGAGATCGCCTGGGGTGACGTCGCCCTGCTGCTGTCCGTGCCGTTCCAAGGCCTCGGCAACGCGGCGATCTCCGGTGTTGCCACCGACGAGCAGCTCGCCCGACTCGGCAAGGTATGGGCCGCGATGGCCATCACCGAACCGGATTTCGGCTCCGACTCCGCGGCGGTGTCCACCACCGCCAAGCTCGACGGCGACGAATACGTGATCAACGGTGAAAAGATCTATGTCACCGCCGGCTCCCGGGCCAGCCACATCGTGGTCTGGGCGACCCTCGACAAGACCAAGGGTAGGGCCGCCATCAAATCGTTCATCGTGCCCCGTGAACACCCGGGCGTCACCGTCGAGCGCCTCGAACACAAGCTCGGGATCAAAGCCTCCGACACGGCGGCAATCCGTTTCGACAATGCGCGCATCCCGAAAGAGAACCTGCTGGGCAACCCGGATGTTCAGGTGGACAAGGGTTTTGCCGGTGTCATGGAGACTTTCGACAACACCCGGCCGATCGTCGCCGCGATGGCCGTGGGCGTGGCCCGAGCGGCGCTGGAGGATCTGCGCAAGATCCTCACCGACGCCGGTATCGAGATCTCCTACGACAAGCCCTCCCACGCCCAGAGCGCGCCGGCCGCCGAGTTCCTGCGGATGGAAGCCGACTGGGAGGCGAGCTACCTTCTGACGGTCCGCTCGGCGTGGCAGGCCGACAACAAGATCCCGAACTCCAAGGAAGCGTCGATGGGCAAGGCCAAGGCCGCCCGCGTCGCCAGCGACATCACCCTCAAGGCTGTCGAGATGGCCGGCACCGTCGGTTACTCCGAGCAGACTCTGCTGGAGAAGTGGGCTCGCGACTCGAAGATCCTCGACATCTTCGA
>JBEVFK010000022.1:0-35782 GCA_040512325.1 Mycobacterium sp.
GTCTGCTCGGCGCGGGTCCAGCTACTGGACGCGACACCGAGGGGTGTCCGCACGCTGGCGCGGGCATGGGTGAGCCCGCCACCGACCAGAGGCGCGATGTCGATGACACGGTAGCCGGGTGCGGCGGGCCGTAGCCCGGCGACGCGCTCGGTGAGAAATCCGGCCACCGCACCGAAGGCGTAGTGGTTGTGGCTGGAGTTCGCACGGCCCTTGTCGTCGTAGCCTTCCCAGGTCTCCCACATGGTGGTGGCGCCCTGCGTGATCTGGTGGAGCCAGGACGGAGTGCTGTCCTGCAGGAGCAGCTTCCATGCGACGTCGGGCCTGCCCCCGTCGACGAGCACCGGCAGCAACATCGGCGTCGAGAGGAAACCGGTTCCGAGGTGCCCGCCGGCTTCGTCGATGAGTGTGACCAGGCGATGCACCGCGGCAGCCCGTTCGTCTTCGTCGAGCAGATCGAAGGCCAGCGCGCGGACGTAGTCGTCCTGCCGGTCGGTGCCGATCCGGCCGTCGTCGTGCAGAAACACCGTGCGCCAGGCGTGCCGGGTCTGATCGGCGAGATCCCGGTAGCGGGCTGCTTCGGCGGTGCGGCCGAGCACCCCGCAGATCGTGGCCAAGGTCCGTGCCGAGTGTTCGAGGTAGGCAGTCGCCACCACCGACCGGTGCCGCCTGCTGTCGAGGAGCGTACCGAGCAGGCTGGTGCCGGGTCGCAGCCATTCACCGAAATGAAAGCCGGTATCCAGTAGGAATGGTTCCACTTCTGCTCGGGAGTGGCGGCGTATCCGACGACCGGGGCTGCGTTTGTGTCGGGCCCGGAGAGCCAGCTGATCCACCCAAGCGGCCATCGACGAGTACTGCTGCTCGAGAATGTCGCGGTCGCCGTAGTGGGTGTACAGCGTCCAGGGCAACAGTACCGCGGCGTCACCCCAGCCGACCGAACCCGACGGGAAGCGCATGAGTCTGGTTCCGCGTGGTGAGGCGCGCGAGGTCTCCGAGGGGATGAACACCGGGATCCGGCCGTCGGGGTGCTGCTCGGTGGCGAGGTTACGAAGATAGCGCCGCAGATAGGCTTGGATGTCGACGAAAGTGCTTGCTGTCGAGGCGAATACCTGTATATCGCCAGTCCAGCCGGAGCGCTCCCGGGTGGGACAGTCCGTGGGGGTGTCGACGAAGTTCGACCGCAGCGACCATTCGACATTGCGCCGGAGCTGGTTCAGCCGCGGATCCGAGCAGTCGAAGTCCCCGGCAGCAGGCAGGTCCGAGGACAAGACGATGCCTTCGACATCGGCCGGGTCGAGGTCGGCGGTCAGTCCGTCGACCTCGACGTAGCGGAAGCCATGGATGGTGAACCATGGTTGCCACCACGTGTTCTCACCGGCCAGCACCACCTCGTCGCGCTGGTACCGGAGCCCGTCGAGGTTGCCATCGGGACCGGTGACCTCGCTGTGGGTCAGGCCGACGGTGGTGCCCGTCGCTCCGGTGAGCCTGATCCGGGTGACGCCGGCGAAGTTCTGGCCGAAGTCCACGATCTGGGTGCCGGTCGGTGTTCGGCGCACGGAGCGCGCGGCCAGCCTGCCCACCTCCCGGACCTGCGCCACCTGTTCGGCGATCAAGGACCGGTGTGTGGGGAGCGTCTCGGCCGTACACCACTCGGTGTGGGCTACGCGGAGATCCACGCGCTCACCGAATTTCGGGTCAGCGGTGATGATCTGGCCACCGCCCGCCTGCCAGCTCCGATCGGTCACCAGCGAGACCGAGGTCCCGTCGGCCAGCTCCAACTCCAGCTGCGCCAGGCCCGCCAACCGGTCACCGTAGACCGCCCGCTGATTGAGCAGGCCGAGTCGGCCACGGAACCGACCGTCACCGATCGCCAACGCCGCCACATTGGACCCGACGCGGAAGGCTTCGGTGACGTCGTAGACCTGGTACTCCACGTAGTCGTCGAACGGGGTCCACCGGGGCACCAGCGCGGGACCGGTGAGATCGACGTCATTGACGGTGAAGCGGTACCACCCGAGCGCCGACACGTAAGCCCGCCCCCGCACCACCGGGGCCGAAAGATCCACTGCTGTCTGCAGATACAGCGCCCGATGGTCATTCTTGTTCCTCGGCGCCGGTCCGGTGATCCACTGGGCCCGCCACCAAGACGGGTCGAGGATCGCGGTTTCGAAGGTCGACGGTGCGCTCCAGGCGGCGCCCTCGCCCGCGTCCTCCCACGCACCGACACGCCACCAGTAGCGCCGCCGCGAATCCAGATCCGCACCGGCGTAGTCGACGCCGAGGGATTGGTCATCGTCGAGACGGCCGGTATCCCACACCAGTCGGCCGAAGCCCGGATCTGTTGATACCTGGACGGCGTAGCCCCCCGGCCGGGCACCGCCGACAGGGTGGCGCCACGTCAACCGGGGATGGTCCCCGTCGATACCCAGCGGATCGGTGCGGGTGTCGATCCGCAGGTCGACGGGGGCCAGAGTCACTGGACGCCGGCTGATTCGGCATTGGCGGCGGCCAGCAGGTCATCGATCATCGGGCCGACATCGATGCCGCTTGCCGCGGCGAACATCGAGGCTCGGCCGATCGGGAACGATGCGATCATTCTCGACAGCTCGGCGCCCTCGGGCAGGACGGAAGGAGCATCCGCGGCGTCGCCCATCATCGAGGCCATCGCAGCCAAGAATTTGGGGCCGGCCACCGGGTGGTTGATGACTTCGCCGATTGTCGAGTCAGCCGACAGCGGCACCACCACCGGGTCACCGCCGATATCGACGTTGACGGCGACGCGCAGGTCACGACTCGACGCAGCGACGTCGAACGTGTAAGTGCCTCCTTCAACAATCCATGCGTCGATCCGGATATCCCAGTACGACAGGTCTTTTCGACGGACCGTCATACTGATCTCGCGACTCTCACCGGCATCGAGCGGCACCGAGGCGAAGGCCTTGAGTTCACGGAGCGGACGTTGAATCACGCTGTCGGGCAGCGACGTATAGACCTGGACCACTTCACGTCCCGCCACGGCGCCGGTGTTGGTCACCGCGACTCGCACGGCCACGTCACCGTCTGAGGTCAATTCAACTGTGGCGGGGCCGTATTCGAATGTCGTGTAGGAAAGGCCGTGGCCGAATGGGAACGCGACGTCGAATCCACGCGCGTCGTACCAGCGGTATCCGACGAACAGGCCCTCGCCGTAGCGGACGTGGGAGAACTCGCCGGGAAAATCGAGATAAGCGGGCGTATCCGAGAGCCGCATCGGGATGGTTTCGGTGAGCTTGGCCGACGGGTTCACCTCGCCGAACAGTACGTCAGCGGTCGCCGCGCCGCCCGCCTGGCCCAGTAGCCATCCTTCGAGAACGGCAGGCACCGTGTCGGCGAACGGCAGCGCCACCACACCTCCATTGGACAGCACCACCACAGTATTCGGGTTGGCGTCCAGCACGGCGTCGAGAAGGGCCAGTTGATCGGCCGGGAGGTCGATGTCGTCGCGGTCGTAGCCTTCGGATTCCAGGATGGCGGGCAGCCCGAGGAAGACGACCGCGACGTCGGCGTGGGTGGCGGCGGCCACCGCCTCTGCGCGCAGTCCGTCTGCCCTTTCGGACGACTCCCCAGCCAGGGTGAACCCGGCGGCGTAGGTGACGTCGCCGGTGGCACGGGCACGGATCTCGTCGAGAGCGTTGTCGAGACGGGTCGGGTTGATCATGGACGATCCCGCACCCTGGTAGCGGGGCTCAATTGCGAACGCGCCCACGACGGCAATCTTTGCGTTCCTGGCCAGCGGCAGAATTCCGCGCTGATTCTTCAGCAGGACGATGCAGCGAGCAGCGGCCTCGCGGGCGAGCGCATGATGTTCGTCGATGTCGAGCGGTCCGGCCACCGACCCTGCCCCGGCTTGCGCCTTGCGCACCAGCTCGAGCACTCGGGTCGCCGCCGTGTCAACGACACTCTCATCGAGTCGGCCGTCGGTGACAGCGTCCACCACCTGTGTGTCGGTGACACCGTTGGACGTCGGCATCTCGAGGTCCATACCGGCGGCAAGCCCGGCCACCCGGTCGTTGACCGCACCCCAGTCCGACACCACGAGGCCGTCAAAGCCCCACTCGTCGCGCAGCACCGAGGTGAGCAGCCAGGGATTCTCCGAGGTGTGCACTCCGTTGATGCGGTTGTAGGAGCACATGACGGTCCAGGGCTGGGCGTTCTCCACCACGTGCTGGAAGCCGCGCAGGTAGATCTCCCGCAGCGGCCGAGGGTCCACCTCCGAGCTCACTCGCATACGGTCGTTCTCCTGGTTGTTGGCGGCGAAATGCTTGAGCGAGGAGCCGACGCCCCGCGCCTGGATGCCCTTCACCAGAGCTGCCCCCAGCACACCGGAGACAACCGGGTCTTCGGAGAAGTATTCGAAATTGCGGCCGCACAGAGGCGAGCGCTTGATATTGATTCCCGGGCCCAACAGCACCGCGACGTTCTCGATGGCCGCCTCGGCTCCCAACGCCCGGCCGATGCGTTCGAGGAGGTCGCGGTCCCACGAGGAGCCCATGCCGGCAGCGGGCGGAAAGCAGGTGGCCGGCACACTGTCACCGATACCCAGGTGGTCACCACCCGCCCGCTGTTTACGGAGGCCGTGCGGGCCATCGGTCAGCATGATCGACGGAACACCCAGGCGGCGCAGTGGTTTCGTGTACCAGAAACCGGCACCACTGGTCACCGACGCCTTTTCGGCCAGTGTCAGCTCTGCCACCATCGCCCTTGTTCCCGCCGCGTCGCCGGCATCATCCACAGTGCGCCTCTTTCCCGCTCGTCGCCATCCATTGCTTATCTACCAATCGGTAGGTTACCCTCGCCGACGAGAACCAATCCTGTGAGAGGTGCCACGCTCGATGACCAGCAGAGCGCCCCACGACGACGAGCCCAGCCGTGTTCGAACCAGACTCACCCCGCAAGCCCGCCGGCAGCAGATCATCGAGGAAGCCACCCGGCTGATTTCCCGCTCCGGGTTCAACGCCGTGTCACTCAACGACATCGCCGAGGCCTGCGGAATCCGCAAATCCTCAGTGCTGCACTACTTTCCCGCCATGACCGACCTCCTCACCGCCGTCCTGGCTCAACGCGATCTCGACGAATACGAATCGGCGGCACTGCTGAGCTCTCCAATCAGCCCTACAGACCTGCGGGCACACCTGCGGCGAGTGGTGCAGCGCAATATCGAGATGCCAGAAATCGTCACGTTGTTCGCCGTGCTCAGTACCGAAGCGATCGATCCGCGTCACCCCGCCCACCGATTTTTCGCCGAGCGCACCCGGCTGGCACTGGACACCATGAGCAGTCTGCTCGGGTGGAAACCGGACCCGGCGATCGCCGCGCGACAGCTCATCGCGTTCTGGCAAGGTCTCGAAACGCTGTGGATCGCCGATCCCGGCACCGAGTTTCTCCCGGTGTGGGACGCCTTCTGCGAAGACTTCTTTCCCGGATAACGTTTCGTCGCCGCTTCGATCACAAGCCGGCCCGGGGCCGCGGACTCGGTTCACGCCGATGGTTGGATCGGGCGATGGGCCTGTGCTGACGGCCACCGGAGGTGACAGGATGCAGGCGGTCGAGCCGGTTTTGCTACTCGGTCTGATTCTTCTGGTCGCCGTTGCCTTCTCCCTGGCCGGCGCCCTCGTGGCGGCCCGCATCCTGCGTCGGGAACGCCGAGCC
Organism: Mycobacterium sp.; assembly: GCA_040512325.1. Taxonomy (GTDB): domain Bacteria; phylum Actinomycetota; class Actinomycetes; order Mycobacteriales; family Mycobacteriaceae; genus Mycobacterium. Next base: position 5,686 of record JBEVFK010000022.1, read on the forward strand.
CGCGGATTCTTCGTCCTGGGCTTCTCCTGCGGTGTGCTGACGAGCGCGGTGCTGCGCCGCCACGGCCTCCGCGCGCTCAAGGCCGCGCTCTCGCGCGTCGGCGCCACCGGTGTCCTCGGCTACCGCGCCGTCGCATTCGCCAAAGACTCTGTTCCTTCTGGAATTTCGAGTTTCTTCCATCTGGCGTCTGGCTATTCTCGGACCGGTCGGAGCTTGCCGCAGGGAATACGTCGAGCTCGACCACAGTTCGGCTATGGGTGTCGACCGATGGGAAAGCGTCATGAAATTCGGGATCTCCACATTCGTCACTGACGACGGCATCGACCCGGTGTCCCTGGCCCGCGCGATCGAGGAGCGGGGTTTCCATTCGCTGGTCATCGCCGAGCACAGCCACATTCCGGCCAGCAGGGAGTCGGTCTACCCGGGCGGTGGCGATCTGCCCGACGTCTACTACAAGACACTCGACCCGTTCGTCACCCTCGCGGCAGCCGCGGCGGTGACCACCAGAATCGAATTGTTCACCGGCATCGCACTGCTGATCCAGCGCGATCCGATCACCACAGCGAAGGAAGCGGCAAGCATCGACCTGATCTCCGGCGGCCGGTTCGTCTTCGGCGTGGGCGCCGGCTGGAACCTCGAGGAGTTGCGACACCACGGCACTGACCCGAAGACCCGGGGCGCGGTGCTCGACGAGCGCATCGAAGCCATCAAGGCCCTGTGGACCGACGAACCCGCGGAGTATCACGGCAGGTACGTCGACTTCGACGCGTCCTACAGTCGCCCCAAGCCGGTACAGAAGCCGCATCCACCCATCTACATCGGCGGCAACTCCGATGCCACTGTCAAACGCGTGATTCGGCACGACGCGGGCTGGATCTCCAATCCACTGCCCGTCGAAGATCTGACCACGCGCATCGGCCAACTCCGCGACGGTGCCGGCCGGGACGTCCCGCTGGCCATGTTCGGTGCCCCCACCGATGTCCAGTACTGGCGTGCCACCGAAGCACTGGGTTTCGGGCAGCTGGCCCTGTTGTTGCCCAGCGTGCCAGTTGACGACTCGCTGCGACTGCTCGACGAATACGCCGCCCTGGTAGAGCAATATCGCCGCTAGCGCGTGTCGAAAGTTCCAGCCCGACAATCGGTTCCGACACACACACCGCAGACCAGCTGTCCCGGGACCGCCAACCGCACGACGGCACCCAGCTCCGGTGGTGTTGCGCCGACAGCGGTCCGTTGACAACACTGTCCTCACGCCAACAACCACGATTGGCTGTCGAAGCGAAGGTCGTCGAACAGGGAGTGCATACTGCGTCTGACATGGTCGAGCAACAGCGACTCCACGACGGGGCCAAGGCCCGGCCGCTGCGCGCCACCGAAACGACAGGGCTGAGCACGTGACCGATCCAGGCCAGGACCTTGTCCCGGTCGGTACGCCCATCGATCTGGACAACTGCGCCCGCGAGCCCATCCACATTCCGGGCAGCGTCCAGCCCCGCGGTGTCCTCGCAGTGGTGCGCGAGGCCGACTTCGAGGTGCGTCAGGTCAGCGCGAATGTCGCCGACCTGCTCGGTCGCTCCGTCGACGCTGTCCTGGGCCGGCATCTGTCCGCATTGATCGGGAACGACCAGTCGGCCCGGATCATGCAGGCGGTGGCGACGTTCAGCGATCTGCGACAACGCAACCCGCTCGAGTGTGTGCTCGATGTGGCGGGCGTGCCTCGGGCCTTCGACGCGATCCTGCATCGTGCACCCGGAGGTGTGCTGCTGGTCGAGCTGGAGGTCGCCTTCGGCGAGCGGCCGTTCTCCTTTCCGAACACCTACCAGGCGGTGCGCGGCTCGGTCGACGAACTGAACCGGGCCACCACGTTGACCGAGCTGTATGACAGCACCGCACGCGCGGTCCGTGACCTCACCGGCTTCGATCGCGTCATGGTGTACCGCTACGACACCGACTACAACGGCGAGGTGGTCGCCGAGGCCAAGCGTGAGGACCTCAACTCATTCTTGGGCCTGCATTACCCCTCCACCGACATCCCGGCGCAGGCGCGGGCGCTGTACGAAAAGAGCTGGCTGCGACTCATCTCCGACGTCAGCTACGTTCCCGCACCCCTGGTGCCGACTGTCGACCCCGACATCGGCGTACCGCTGGACCTCACGCACGCCACACTGCGCAGTGTCTCCCCGATCCACCTGGAATACCTCCAGAACATGGGTGTACACGCCTCGATGTCGATCTCGTTGCTGCGGCACGGACGATTGTGGGGACTCATCGCCTGCCATCACTACGCGGGGCCGCACCTGCCGCCGTTCGGCACCCGGGCGGCGGCGGAGTTCCTCGGCTCGACACTGTCGCTGCGGCTCGTCGACCAGTTCGAAGACGACCAGCTCCACAGGCGGCTGGCCGCGCAGGAGATCCTGGCCAGGCTCACCGCTGCCACTCTGAACGACGACCAGCCCCTCGCGGGGGCGTTGCACGGGGTGGAAGACCTGCGCAAGCTCGTCTCTGCCGACGGCGTCGTCGTCGACATTCAAGGCGAGCGCCGAGTTCTCGGGTCGGTCCCTCCCCCGGAGGCCGTCTCCGCGGTCGTCGCCTGGGCGCGCGGCGCGAGCGACGAGATCGTGCACAGCGAGTGCCTGTCCCGCGAGGTCCCCGCACTGGACCTCGACCCGCAGTTGGCCGCGGGCGCTCTGGTACTCAATCTGCCCGACGGACAGCACGTGGCGTGGTTCCGGCGCGAGGTGCTGCGCTCGGTGGATTGGGGCGGCGACCCGCACAACAAGGCCATCGCCGTCAGTGAGGGTAACGAGATCCGGCTCAGCCCACGAAAGTCGTTCGAGCGATGGCGTGAGACCGTCCACCAGCGCAGCCAGCCGTGGACGCCACTGGAGACCGAGGGCGCCGAAGGCTTGCGGCGCCACCTGGTGGAGACGCTGTACCACCGCACGCGTGGTGCGCTGCGGATCGCCGAGACGATGCAGCGCAGCCTGCTGCCGGCATCGATCCCGACCATCGACGGTTGGCAGCTGACGGCGCACTACGAGCCGGCCGCCGGCGGACGTGTCGGCGGCGACTGGTACGACGCGTTCGAATTGCCCGACGGCAGGTTGATCGCGTTGCTCGGCGACGTCGCCGGCCACGGCATCACCGTTGCCGGCACCATGGCCCAATTGCGGAATGCGCTGCGCGCGCAGCTGTTCGCCGGCGCCACACCGGCGGAGGCGCTGAAGCAGTTGAACAACTTCTGTCTGCACATGGTGCCCAACGCGTTTGCCACCGTCATCGCCGCGCGGGTCGACCTCGGGTCCGGGCATGTCGAGGCCGCCTCAGCCGGCCACCTGATGCCGTTCCTGACCAACGCAAAGCCGACGGCCATCCCGGCGCCGATACGACTCTCGCCGCCGATCGGTGTGAAGACCGCCACCTACGCACCGAGCACGTTCTCGATCCAACCCGGACACGCCCTGGTGATGTATTCGGACGGCCTGGTGGAACGCCGAGGCGAGGCGATCGATGATGGCATGCACCGGTTGGCCCGCACCCTCGGTGGTGCAGGCGAAGCCCCTGCGTCGAGGATCTGGACGGCGATGGCATCGGGAAACACCGACGACGATTGCACCATCCTCACCCTCCGCCGACACTGAGGTCTGGCGGGCGATCGTCTGTCGGGACGACATGATCACCGGGAACGCAGGATGTCCGCCCGGCTGTGCCTCGACCGCCGGCCGGCGGCAAGGCTAGGTCATCGGGTGGCGCTTGGCGAACTCCCATACGAGAGCACTTGCGTCGGGACCGGCGTGATCGGTGAACAGGCCGTCGCCTGCCGGACCCGGCCAGACATGCCCCATTCCCTCGACGAGGTAGGACTCGATGACCGACCCTCCGTCGGCGGCGGTGACGAGGGTTCGTGTGTACGAATGCCGGTCCGGTCCCGCCGGTGTAATCGTGGTTGCCTCGGCGAAATCCAGGCTGTTGTTCAACTGCCCGTCGTCAACGAGATCATGCACTGCGGTCCAGTGCGCGACGAGTCGTGTGGCGAGCAGCGGCGGAACGACGGTGTCCTCCGCGCCCTGCATGACGAGTAGCGGCACTCTGCGCTGGCGATCGCCCATCTGCGCCCAGGCCTGCCGCGCGGTGAAGGCCGGAGGTGTGGCGCCGGGATCGTCGGATTCGACCTGATTCAACCCGTACTCACCGCCTGCGACCGAGGTGGCTGTCGCGAAGATGTCGGGGTAGGTGGCCGCGAGGATGACGGCGGTGCCCGCGCCGGACGAGGCACCGGCGACGTGAACCTGCGCCGGGTCGGCGCCGTAGGTCTCGACAACCTGTTGCGCCACCCCGGCCAGCAGTGCCGGCTCGCCGGTGTAGCGATGCTGTTCGCGAGGATCGGCCGACTCCCAGCAATTGACAGTGTCTTTGAACAACTGTTGTGTCGGATAGACCACGATGAAGCCTTCACGGTCAGCCAAGCTGTTGAACTGCGTCGTGGCTTTCATGGAGTTCCACCCGAATCCGGTCATTCCGCAGCCGTGAATCGCCATGATCACCGGCAACCCGGTCGTGCCGTCGTAGGCCGGCGGCAGGTGCACCTGGTAACGCTGGGACCCGTCGTCGCTGGTGTAGACGTGGTTGTGGTCGCCCTCCTGAATCCACCACGGCAGGCCGAACTGGAAGGCGGCTGTCAGGACTCCCAACGTGACCGCAAGCGTGCCGAGGATGCCGGACGTGACCCAGGGCCAACGGCGCTTACGGGGCGGGCCGGCCAGTGGCTGCCCGTGCTCGAGACAGGTGGTGGTGGGGCTTGAAGACATGCTCGATTCGCGAAGCTTTCTAGACCGGCGGCCACTGCCGCAGGGCTGCGTCGGCCACCCGTTGGAGTACCGCAGCATCCACCCCGCTGGCCGCCTGGACGGCGATGCCATTGCTCACGGTCATGAGAAACCGGGCCAGCAGACCCGGATCGGTCCCTGGCGCCAGATCGCCGTCGTCGACGGCCTTCCGGAAGCGGTCGCGCAGCCGTGACCAGCCCACCTCGCGGGTGGAGGTCACGGCGTCGCGGGCGGACCGCCCCGTATCGCCGGCGGCCAGCGATCCCTGGACGGAGAGACATCCTGCGGGGCTGCCGGGATTGGTGGTCGCACACACCGAGCCCGTGAGAAACGCCTCCGCCACCTGGCGGGCCGTCGGTCGCGCGATTGCGCGCAGGACGTAGCTGGCCGGACCCTCGGTGTAGCGCTCCAAGGCTTTGTAGAACAGCTCTTCTTTGTTGCCGAATGCTGCGTACATGCTGGTGCGGGTGATGCCCATCGCCTCGGTCAGATCGGTGAGCGTGGCGCCGTCATAGCCCTGTTCCCAGAAGACCAGCATGGCGCGTTCCAAGGCCTCGTCGGCGTCGAAGCCTCGAGGCCGCCCGAGGGTTGACCTGGTCGATTCCATGGCACTGGCGATCCTACCGCCAACCGCCAGACTTGTGTACCTATCGGTGCAGAAGTGGTAGCTTCTTTAAGTACCGTTCGATACTGAATTCTGGAGGACCTCACATGGCGACACTCGTCGGCAAGACCGCGGTCGTGACCGGCGGCAGCACCGGAATCGGTCTGGCGGCCGCCCAACGTCTCGCCGCTGAAGGCGCCCACGTCTTCCTCACCGGTCGACGGAAGGCCGAATTGGATGCCGCCGCCGCCTTGATCGGGTCCGCGGCCACCGCCGTGGTGAGCGACATCGCCGAATCGGCCGACCTGGACCGGCTCTACGAGGTGGTGCGCGCATCCGGGCGGGGCATCGATGTGCTGTTCGCCAACGCCGGCGGTGCCGCTCTGGCACCACTGGCGGAAGCCACCGACGAGCAGTTCCAGCAAAATTTCGGCGTCAACGTGCGCGGCACGTGGCTCACCGTGCAGAAGGCACTACCCCTGTTCAACAAGGGTGCGTCGATCATCCTCAACTCCTCCATCCGCGCCGACGACGGGTGGGAGAACTTCGGGCTGTACTCGGCGTCAAAAGCTGCCGTCCGCTCGCTGGCACGTACGTGGGCCAACGAACTCAAAGACCGGGGCATCCGGGTCAACACCATCTCACCGGGCTCGATCGACACCCCGGCGCTCGAGACTGTCGTCGGCGTGGAAAAAGCGGCCACGTTCCAAGCCGAACTCGCCAAGAAGGTTCCCATCGGCCGGCTGGGGACAGCTCAAGAGGTGGCCGCCGCGGTGGCCTTCCTCGCCTCCCCCGAGAGCAGCTTCATCCACGGCGCGAACATCGACGTCGACGGCGGCGAACACCAGTTCTAGCAATACCCACACCCAACACAGAGAGACGAACAACTTTGACTACAAACGCTATTCGCCATCCACTGACCGGACGTCGCGCTCTTGTCACCGGAGGCTCCCGCGGCATCGGAGCCGCGATCGTGCGCCGCCTGGCCGGTGACGGCGCCGACGTGGCGTTCACCTACCATTCGTCACCGCAGCGCGCCCACGAACTCGTGGCCCAGGCATCGGAGTCGGGCTCGAAGGTCGTTGCCCTGCAAGCCGACAGCGCCGACGCCGAGGCCATCCAACGCGCCGTCACCGACACCGCAGATCGCCTCGGGGGGTTGGACATCCTGGTCAACAATGCCGGCGTCGCGCATGGGGCTCCGGTCGAGTCGTTTCCCTTGGACCAGTTCGACCGGCTGGTGGCCGTCAACATCCGCGGGGTGTTCGTCGCCATTCAGGCGGCCGTCCCCCACCTGGGCGGCGGTGGTCGTATCATCACCATCGGCAGCGTCAACGGCGATCGTGTTCACGTGCCGGGACTTTCGGTGTATGCCATGACCAAGGCCGCGGTGGCCGGGTTGACCCGGGGGTTGGCCCGCGAGCTGGGTCCGCGGGGGATCACCGTGAACAATCTGGCCGTCGGCCCCACCGCCACCGAGATGAATCCAGACGACGACGGTGAGGCCGCCGATGTCAATCGCGCCATGACCGCCCTCGGCCGTTACGGCCAGCCGCACGATATCGCCAGTGCCGTGGCCTATCTCGCGTTGCCGGAGGCCGGTTTCGTCACGGGTGCCACCTGGCATGTCGATGGCGGGTTCAACGCTTGAGGGCGGTACCCCCGGCTCACGACCAGGACTCGTCCAGTTCGCCCAGCGAGGCGATCAGGGCGCTGTTGGCGCTGTAGTCGACGGGGCAGGCGATGACGCTGACGGTGTCTGCCGCCAGGGCCTGCCTCAATGTGGGCAGCAGCTCGTCGGCCGAGGAGATGCGATACCCCTTGGCGCCGAAGCTTTCTGCGTACGCCACGAAATCGGGATTGCCGAAGCGGGTGTCGACGTTGTGGCCGATCTCCAGGTCCATCTTCCAACTGATCAGCCCGTACGCATCGTCGACCCAGATGAGAATCACCATGGGGGTGCCGACCCGCAGGGCGGTCTCGATCTCCTGGGAGTTCATCAGGAACGACCCGTCCCCGGTCGCCACCAGGATCTTGGCCGACGGCCGGGCGATCTTGGCCGCGATCGCCCCCGGCACCGTCCACCCCATCGTCGAGAGCCCATTGGAGATCAGGCAGGTGTTCGGTTCATAGGTGGGATACAGCCGCGCCATCCACATTTTCAGCGCACCGGTATCCACCAGCGCAATGTCGTCGCGGGCCAGCGCCGCACGTGTGTCCGCCACGATGCGTGCCGGTGTCAGCGGAAAGCTGTCATCGGCCCGTCCGCGGTCGAGTTCGCCGGCGATCAGCCCTCGAATCCGTTCCTGCCCGGACGAATACGGCTCGTCTCGATCCACCGCGGCGGCCAGGGCGTCGAGGCACTGACCGATGTCGGCGTGCAACCCCACCGCGACGTCGTAGTGGGCATCGACTTCGGCCGGAAAACGATGCACATGAATGATCTTGGTGTCACCACGCGGGTTGATGCGCACCGGATCGAACTCCTGCAGCTCGTAGCCCGCTGCGACGATGACGTCGGCCTGGTCGAAGCCGAAGTTGGCGTAGTCGTGGCGCATGAAGCCGACGGCACCGAGCGCGAGTGGATGATCGTCGGGCATCACGCCTTTGCCATGGAACGTCGTGGCGACGGGCATACCGAGTGTCTCGGCGAACCGTCGCACCGCCGCTGAGGCATCGCTGCGTGCCGCACCGTGTCCGGCGAGCAGGACGGGGTTACGTGCCGACTGCAGAATCTCCGCGGCCCGCGTTATCTGTGCCGCGGACGGGTCATCGGGTCGCGGCACGTTGATGCGCAGCGGGACGGCACTGGCCGGGGCGTCGGCATCCTCGACGTCTTCGGGCACCGCGAGATAGACCGCGCCGGGCCGCTCGGTCTGGGCGAGCTTGAATGCCTTGCGGACCATCTCCGGTACCGAGCCCGGCGTGGCGACCAGCGCCGACCATTTGGTGACGGGGGCGAACATCGACACCAGATCCACACTCTGGTGCGACTCTTTGTAGCTGCGCCCCATCCCCACCTGCGCTGAAAGTGCCAGTACGGGTGTGGAATTGGTGGTGGCGTCGGCGACGCCGAGCAGCAGGTTGATCGCGCCGGGGCCCAGCGTGGCCGAGCACACCCCGGCCTTCCCGGTCAGGCGGCCATAGACCTCTGCCATGAACGACGCGCCCTGCTCATGCCGGGTGAGGACGTAGTCGATCGAAGACCTCGACAGCGCGTCGACCAACCGGATGTTCTCTTCACCGGGGATGCCGAAGACATGCGTGACCCCCTCGTTCTCCAGGCATTCGACGATCAACTCGGCGGTGTTGCGACCGGATTCAGACATGCCCGAAAGCTAACCACAGTCAGTGCGGGCCCCACTGCGAGGCAAGCTCTGCCAGCCGGCGGGCCAGCGTGGGAGGTACCACCCGCAACAAGCCGGGAAGTCGTGCCCCGTGCAGCGTGGTGGTGCGGACCGCGATTCGCCAGCCATCCGCGGTGAGCCGCAGCTCATCGTCGTACCAACCGAAGGTGTTGACGACACCAAACCCTTTCGGTCCCATCACCATGGCATCCACGTAGGTGCGCGAGGTGGCCTGATCGCCGTCGATGTCGACGACGAAGTTGGAGAGACGGTGCAGCGAAGGGCCCGAATGTGATCGGCGCATGTACTCCGTGAGGGCGACCGGGCTGTCCCAGGTGCCGATGCCGCCGTAATCGAACCGCGCATCGTCGGTGAAGCACGTCCGGAACAACGTCCAGTCGCGGCTGTCGATCCCGGTGGCGTACCGCACCAGCACGTCGATGATGTCCTGGCGGTCGGTCATGCGTCTGCTCCCATCGTGCGACGGCTGACCCGGATCATCAGCCGCACCAGGACGCCGCGCGGAATCGGATTGATCAGGCGCGCGCCCCGCCGCATCTGCTTGCCTGCCATACACGTTGGGTTCTTTCCCAGCGCCCTGAATGCGGCGGTGACCACCTCGTCGACGGCGGTGGCGCCGGGTACCGGCTCATCGTGACCGGCGAGCCCACGCTGTTCGCGGAGGCGACGCAGCGAGGGGGTGTCGGTCTCCCCGAGCACCACACCGAGTGCGTCCACGCCCTGACCGCGCAGTTCGCCCCACAGCGATTCGGCGAAGATCATGTCGAAGGCCTTGGTTGCGCCATAGGTGGCCATATTGGGGGCGCCGATGAACGCGGCGCCAGAGCTGAGGAGGACGATGCCGCCGCGGCCTCGCGCGACCATGGCTCGTCCGTACTGGTGCGCGAGCTGCATCGGAATGAGGCAGTTGCGTTTCAGCATCCGCTCGGCCGCAGTGATCGAGTTCTGTAGGAAGGGTGCGTAATCGGCGTCGGCGCCGGCGCAGTAGATCAGCAGGCCGATGTCGAGATCGGCGGTGGCGGCGACGATCGACGCGGTGGCCTCGGATGCGCTGAGGTCGGTGACGAGAACCCGCGTCTCGACTCCGGTGCGGGTGCGAATGCCGTCGGCGACGTCGTTGAGCAGCTCCGCGCGGCGGGCGAGCAGGACCACGTTGATGCCACCGCTGGCGACCGCCTCGGCGAAGGCGGCGCCCACGCCATCGGAGGCGCCGGCGATCAGCGCCCAGGGGCCGTACTTCGACTTGTCGATGATCATCGGAGAATCCTGGCGCGACCGGCACCGACCACCCGCACGACGACTCGCCGGTTCTGGCCGTTGGCGATGTCGATGATGGAATCCGCGACCGGCCAGGTGAGCTTGCCGCCGCTGGCCCGAACCATCTTTTCGACGGTCAGATATCCGGCAGCGCCGGCGAACATGCGCGCTTCGTCCCTGGTGGTCGCGGCCGATCTCACGTGCAGCGCAATGAGCCACCGGACCAGCCGCCCGATCGGTGTGCGCGACAACTGCAACAGCGTGGATTGTCGGCTGAACGGTTCGTCGACGGTCATCATGATCTTCCTGTCGTCAGGGCTTGTAGACAATCCGGATCGCGGACTGCGCGGAGCGCGCCCGCTGGAAGGCGTCGGGCAGCTCGTCGAGCGTCACCGTTTCGCCGACAATCGTTGTGGGATCCAGCTTTCCGCTGACGATGAGCTCGAGGCACCCATACCAGTCGGCCATCGCCGGCCCGCCGCCGTACTGGAAGTTCAGGCCCTTGAGGTGGGCCACCGTCGACGGGATGACGTGCTCGGCCGGGCCGCCTGCACACAGCACGCGGGCGCCGAACTCGCAATTGTTGACCACTTCGGTGAGCAATCCGTCCTTGCCGGTGCATTCGTAGACCACCTGTTTCGTCATCGCCGCGGCGATCATGTAGTCGTAGATCGGCTCCGGCGCCCCCCACGCCTGCCGGCGCCACGCGTCGTAGGGCGAGTCGACCTATGGGTCGACGACGACGTCGGCGCCGAGCTGCACCGCGATGTTGCGCCGACTCTCGGAGAAGTCGGCAGCCACGATCGGGCCCGCACCGCGCCGCTTCAACCCGGCGACCACCGACATGCCGATGGCGCCCAACCCCAGTACCAGCGGCACCGCTCCTTGTTTCGGCGTGTTCTCGGTGCCCACACGCGAGTAATACCAGCCGACGGCCATGGCGTCGTTCACCGCAATGATCTCGGCAGGAATGGTGTCCGGCACCGGTCGCGCCAGGAATTCGTTCATCAGGAAGTACTCACCGAATCCGCCTGGCGCATCGGGGGCGTAGCCGACGATCCGGGATTGTCCGCTCGGTGTCATGAGCACGGGGATGCCGGTGACGCGCGTGCCGACAGGCAGCGTCTGCTCGGTGTCGGGTCCGTACTCCACGATCTCGGCGCAGTACTCGTGGCCCATCACCACGTCACAGTCGGGGGCGTCCACCCGCATGCCTGCTTTGTCGTCGCGCGAGACTTCCGGGTGATCGAGATAGTGATGATCGGAGGCGCAGATGGCGCAGGCCAGTGTTTTCACCAGCAGCTGCCCACTGCCCGGTGTCGGGGTCGGGACCTGACGAATCGCGAGTTCACCGTTCTTCAGCGAGAAGGCACGCATCGCAACCTTTCAAATATTTGAAGAATATGTTTCAATAAATTAAAGTGTAAGTCAGCAACGGGGGTTCGGCAATGACGGAGGTGGCATCACCGCCCACGGCACGGGTCCTTGATGTCGTCGAGTTGCTCGCCGAGTCGGGCGGATCCCGGATGCGCCTGTCCGAGATAGCGGAGATCCTGGGCCTGTCACTGGGCACTGCCCACAACATCCTCTCGACACTGACGGAACGCGGCTGGGTGCAGCGTGACGCCGCAGACAAGACCTTCACGGTGGGCCCGGCCCTGGACATCGCGGCCGCCAAAGCCCGCTCGATCCGGACGCTCGCCGGCCGGGCACAGACACTCGCAGGCGAACTGGTCTCGGAAATGAACTGTGCCGCATCAGTTGTCGAACGGATCGGCAACGACCTCGTCATCACCTTCTTCGAAAGCCCGAGTTCCGGTCAGCCCGGGGCCACCCCGGGTGAGACCTTTCCGCATTCACCGCCGTTCGGTGTCGCATTCGCCGCGTGGGACACCGATGACGAGCAACGCGCCTGGATCGACCGGGGCGCTGCCGACAACCAGGCCCTCGCCGAGCAACTCCGCCACGGCCTCGCCACCACCAGAACCCGCGGCTACGAGGTCGACCGGACCACACCTGCCCTCGCCCGGGCCATGGCGCTCGTCGGTTCCCTCGACGACAGTCAGTTACCGTCCACGATCCGCCACGTCCGCGACCAACTCGCTGAATTCGCCGCCCTGGGCTTCGTCCCTGACCCGGACACCACCCGCCGCCTCGAGGTGTTCAGCATCTCGGCGCCGGTTTTCGACGAGCGCGGCCGGCCGCGACTCAACGTCAGCCTGCATCCCTTCCGTCCCATGACGACCGGCGAGGTCAGCAGGATGGGCCGCCGTCTCGTCGCCGCGACGAAGACGCTGGCGCCTCAGGCGAACGGATAGGGCCCGTCGAAGTCGCCGATCTGGCTCGTGTGGCTCACCAGTCCATCGTGCTCGGTCCACAGATGCACCATGCAGGCTCGCGGCCCGATATGACTTCCGGGCTGTGCGGCCGCCGCCAATCTCAAGTCGATCTCGGTGGCGGTGCTGGGGCAGGCGCAGACCACCGTCTTCGCCCAGCGAGTCAGCATCGACCGGTGCACGTGCCCGCACAACACGATCTCGATGTTGTCGAATCTTCGGACGATGGCACCCAGTGCGTCGCCATCGAAATAGCGATACTCGTCCAGATAAGGAATTCCGCACGCGAACGGCGGGTGGTGGAGCATGAGCAGCGTCGGCTTCGCCGTATCCGCGGCCAGAACGGCGGAGAGCCACTCCAGTTCCGCAGTGTCGATATGCCCGTGGTGCAGACCGGGCACCGTGGAATCGAGGCCGATGATGCGCACGGGATAGTCGTCGATGCAGTAGGTGAGCGGCCCCTGTCGCGGGAGATAGGCATGGTCGGAGAAGGCATTCCGGAAATTCTCGCGGTCGTCATGATTACCCGGGATCACCAGGAACGGAATCGGGAGTGCCGCGAGAATTTCCCGCAGCGCCTCATACTCCTCCGGCAGACCGGTGTCGACGAGATCGCCGGTCAGCAAGACAAGATCCGGGCGCCGGTCCAACGTCAGGACATGTTCGATGGCGTCCGCCAGGAATCCATTCGAGTCTGCAACACCTTGGTAGAGAACACCTTTGGCGCGAACATGCAGATCGGACAATTGTGCTATGAGCACAGCTGTGCCCCACCTCGGCAGATCATCCGATAACCCTCACACACAGTCGTGACTTCTGCGCGTCAGCATCGTGTCACCTGCCTCACTCCACCGGTGAGCGCCCCTGTGCGGCGCGATTCGCCGCTTCCAGCAACCCCTCCCGGAACGTCGGGTGGGCGATCGCCGCCAGCGCTTCGCCGCGCTGCTGCACCGTGAGGCCTTCCAGCTCGGCCGCGCCGTACTCGGTGACGATGATGTCGACGTGATGACGCGGCGTCGTGATCACCGCTCCGGGACCGAACCACGGCACGATCCGCGACTGAAGGTTGCCGTCCTTGCTGAAGGTCGAGGGCAGACAGATCAGCGAGCGGTCCGACAGTTCGAGTCCGGCCCCCGCCACGAAGTCCTCTGCTCCCCCGATCCCGCTGAACTGGTCACCGTTGATGGTGTCGGCGACCACCTGGCCGTGGATGTCGACCGCGAGCCCGCCATTGATCGAGATCATGCTGCGGTTGGCGCCGATGACCTCCGGCGAGTTGACGATCTCGACCGGCAGGAACGCGACCTCGGTGTTGCCGTCCAACCACGAGTAGAGCTCCGGCGAGCCGAACGCGAACGTTGTCACGCTCCTGCCCTCGTACAGGCCTTTGCCGGCGTTGGTGACCTTGCCCGCACGATGTAGGCGCATGCATCCATCGGTGAACATCTCGCTGTGCAGCCCGTAGTCGCCGCCCTCGCCCTCGGCCAACAACGCGGCGATCTGGCTCGGAATCGAACCGATACCCGTTTGCAGGGTCGACCCGGGCCGGATGAAGGCCACGGCGTGCCGGGCGATCGCGGTGTCCGCATCGGTCGGCGGCGACTCAGGAAGCGACAGCGGCGCATCGGTCGAGTGCACCAGGACGTCGATCTCGTCGACGTGCAGGGCGTGGCGATGCTCCTCGCCCAAACCGAACGTTCGCGGATAGGCGTCCGACACTTCCACGACGAGCACCCGATCAGGATCAGCACCCGCACGGCGCAATTCGTCGATGGTGCCGCCGGCATGCAATGACAGTGAGCACCAGCCGTCGGCGTCGGGCGGCGCCGCCACCGTCGTCATCACGCGCGGCGCCTGTCGCTCGAGCAGGGGCCCGAAACGCCGGAAATCCGCCGGCGTGAAATCGATGCCGGCACCGCTGTCGCGCAGCGCCCGCTCGAGCGGACCGAAAAAACCCGACAGATAGCGCACACCGGAACGGGAGAACAGATCGGTACCGACCGCGAGCAACGCGCCGAACACCCGCAAGTCAGTCCAGTCCTCGCGCTCCCCCAGCGCACGCAGAAATGCCGGCGGCTGGCCAGGGCCCAGCGGCATGCCCAGCGTGTCGGTTGTCTCGAGTCGCGCGGCGGCTTCCTCGGCGGTCATCTCCTCTGGCATGGTCGTCACCCTGCCATGTGCGCCACGAGCGGCACGGGTTTACCGCGACTCTTCAAACGAACTCCCCCGGAGGTGGAAGATCAGCCCGAATCGACCGGCCTATGCCACGATGGCGCCGTGAAGGGAATCATCTTGGCAGGCGGCTCGGGTACGCGCCTCTACCCGATCACGCTCGGAGTGTCCAAGCAGTTGATCCCGGTGTACGACAAGCCGATGGTGTACTACCCGCTGTCCACCCTGATGCTGGCGGGGATCCGCGACATCCTGGTGATCACGACGCCGCAGGACGCAGGCGGCTTCGAGCGGCTGCTGGGTGACGGATCACGGTTCGGGGTGTCGATCACGTTCGCCCGGCAGCCGTCGCCGGATGGGCTGGCTCAGGCGTTCACCATCGGCTCGGAATTCATCGGCGCCGATAAGGTCGCGCTGGTGCTGGGTGACAACCTGCTCTACGGGCCCGGGCTGGGAACCCGACTCGCTGCCTTCACCGATGTCGACGGCGGCGCGATCTTCGCCTACTGGGTGGCCGAGCCGTCGGCCTACGGCGTCGTGGATTTCGATGCCGACGGCGTGGTGGTGTCGCTGGAGGAAAAGCCGAAGCAACCGAAGAGCAACTATGCGGTACCGGGGCTCTACTTCTACGACAACGACGTCGTGGCGATCGCCCGTGACCTCACCCCGAGCGCGCGCGGAGAGTACGAGATCACCGACGTCAACCGCGCCTACCTGCAGCAGGGCCGATTGCGCGTGCAGGTACTCCCACGCGGGACCGCGTGGCTGGACACCGGGACCTTCGACCAGATGACCGATGCCGCCGACTTCGTCCGCACCATGGAGCGGCGAACGGGTTTGAAGATCGGCGCGCCCGAGGAAATCGCTTGGCGGCAAGGCTTTCTCACCGACGACGAGCTGAGTGAGCGCGCCACCGAGCTGGTCAAGTCGGGCTACGGACAGTACCTGCTCGATCTGCTCGAACGGGGTCGTTAGTGGCCGGCGGTCACATCTTCGGCAAGACCTTGCGCGCCATCGAAACCCCCATCCCGGGGCTGACGGTGTGGGAGTTGCCCGTGCACGGCGACAACCGCGGCTGGTTCAAAGAGAATTGGCAGCGCGCGAAGATGGTGGCTGCCGGACTGCCGGACTTCGGCCCCGTGCAGAACAACATCTCGTTCAACGTGTCGGTGGGCACCACGCGCGGCATTCATGCCGAGCCGTGGGACAAGCTCGTCTCCGTAGCGACCGGCCGGGTTTTCGGGGCGTGGGTCGACCTGCGCGCCGGCCCGACGTTCGGAACCGTGTTCACGGCCGAACTGGATCCGTCGCGCGCGGTCTTTGTGCCTCGCGGAGTGGGGAACTCGTTTCAGACGCTGGAGGCCGACACTGCCTTCACCTACCTGACCAACGATCACTTCTCACCGGACGCCGACTACCTTTCGGTGAATCCCGCCGACGAGACCCTCGCGATCGCGTGGCCGATTCCCCTTGCCCAAGCTGAACTCTCGGCGAAAGACCGGGCCCAGCCGAGACTGGCCGACATCACTCCGGCGACGCCGCGAAAGATCTTGGTGCTCGGCGCCGGTGGACAATTGGGCAAGGCGCTGCGCACGGCGTACGCCGACACCTCGAATGTCGAGTTCGCCGATCGCGCGGACCTCGATCTCACCGCAGGTGACCTGGGTTCGGCACGCATGTGGCGCGAGTACGACACCATCATCAACGCGGCGGCCTACACGGCAGTGGACGCGGCCGAGACTGCACAGGGGCGCGTTGCGGCGTGGGCTGCCAACGTCACCGGTGTCAGCGAGCTGTCGCGGCTCGCGGCCGCGCACGGCATCACCGTCGTCCACGTGTCCAGCGACTACGTCTTCGACGGCACCGCGACGCGGCCCTACCGCGAGGACGACGCGGTGGCCCCCCTGGGTGTGTACGGCCAGACCAAGGCGGCCGGCGACCAGATCGTGGCGACCCTGCCGCGGCACTACATCGTGCGCACGTCGTGGGTGATCGGCGACGGACGCAATTTTGTCCGCACCATGTTGTCGTTGGCCGCCAACGGTGTTGACCCGTCAGTGGTCGACGACCAGTTCGGGCGCTTGACCTTCACGTCGGAACTGGCCCGCGCGATCCGGCACCTCATCGAGACCGGAGCGCCATACGGTACCTACAACGTCACAGGCGGCGGCCCGGTCTGTTCCTGGGCGGACGTGGCGCACCGCACCTTCACCGTGGCCGGCCACGATCCGGGCCGAGTGCGCGGCGTGTCCACCGCCGAGTACTTCCGCGACGCCGCGGGTCCGGTCGCGCCGCGCCCGCCCAGTAGCACCCTGGATCTGACCAAGATCGAGACCACCGGGTTCATTCCCGTCGACGCTGATGCGGCCCTGGTGACCTACATCCGGTCGCAGAGCCAGAAGTCGAACGGAACCGAAGCCGGTCAGCCCTGAAACGACGCCCGACACCCTCTGGTTGGACTCGAGCCGCACTCCCGCGTGAAGCTGGCTCGACATATCGAACATGTGTTCTAATGACGTACAGTGCCGAGCCCGGCCACTGCGGGTCATGTCGAGAAGGAGTTCACCGAACCGATGACTGTAGACACCCTGATGCCAGAAGCACCACCCACCGTCACCAGTCCAGACCAGTCGGCTCCTGCCGCCGACGATTCCGCACCCGCGGACGCGGCCACGCTCGACGCCGAGGCGCCCGCCGAGGACAAGCCGAAGAAGGCACCGGTCAAGCGGACGCCCGGCAAGAAGACCAAGACGCTCGAACTCACCCTCACGGTCACCGGCACCGCCGACGGGGACTGGCGTGCCGAGCTCAAGCAGGGCTCCACCTTCCTGGCCCGCGACCTCGCGGTTGCGGCCGCCGCCGTTTCCCGCGCGGCCAAGGAACTGCACCAGGACCTCTCCACTCCGATCGACGCCGTCATCGACGAAGCGCGCTCTCAGCAGGCCGCCAGGGTGGCCGCCCTCGAAACCGAACTCGAGGCCGCCCGCAGGGCGCTCGCCGACCTCGACTGAGATCCCCGAACCGCCACCTCCCTTTGTTGCTTTACATACTCTCCATAACTTGTAATGCTCATCGTTCGGATGTCCGTACCGATGAAACTGATGGAGGTCGACGTGGCGCAGATCAACGGTGTGCCCTCGCGCGTGACTGAGAGTGCGGGTCGCGTGGGGCCGCTGTTGGGCTTTGCCGCTCACCTCGGCCGGGGCTTTCAGCGGTTGGCGACGGACGCCGCCCTCGGCAAGAGCAGGGCGTTTCCCCGGAACGTGGGAGACCTGGACGCGGCCTGGCTATCGAAGATCATCGGCCGGTCCGTGACCACGGTCGAGGTGCTGGACGGTTCGGCGGGCACATCATCACGTTCCCGGCTGGCCCTCACCGGAGACGATGTTCCAGAGACCGTGTTCGTCAAGATGTCGGCAGAGACCGCGGCAACCCGGATGCTCGGCGAACTGGCCAAGCTCGGGGAGAACGAGGCGCGCTTCTACAGCGAACTCTCGTCCGAGCTTGCCGGGGTTCCCAAGGCGTATGGAGCCAGCTGGGATTCACTGACCGGACGGTTCGTCATCATCCTGGAGGACCTGCCGCAGGATTCGGTCGAGTTCTTCGACACGCTGCACCCCATGGACAGCGACCAGGCCGGCCAGCTCGTCGAGACGTTGGCACATGTGCACGGCACCTTCTGGAATCGTCTTGCTGCCGGGCGCGGCAAGGGCGCATTGGGTTGGCTCACCGCCACTTCCGATGAACGCAGCCTGCCGATCAGCCGGCCGCTCATGCGACTCTCGGCGCGCCGGCTGGCCGACCGGACGCCCATTCCGATCGAAGACGGCCGATTTGTCATCGAGAACTACCCGGCGGCGGTCCGGCTCATCGATGACGGCCACCACACCGTCCTCCATGGCGATTCCCACCCCGGCAACATCTACTTTCGGAATGGAAGGGCCGGGCTGCTCGACTGGCAGGTGGTCAAACGCGGCCATCCGACACGTGACATCGCCTACAGCCTGATCACCGGGATGACGACCGACGATCGCCGGGCCAATCAGCGACAGCTGCTCGATGTCTACCGCACCGCGCTGGCCGCCGGCGGAGGGCCTGAACTCGATCGCGACGATCTGTGGGACCGGTACCGGCTCGCTGCCGTGCAGCCCTTCCTGGCGTCCTTGACGACCGCCGGACTCGGTGGCATGCAATCCGAAGAGATCGCCTTCGAAGGTCTGCGGCGGGCGGTCGACGCCTTCGCCGATCTCGACACCGTCGCGCTGCTGCAGAAATCGCTCTGACTTCGCGCGCAGCAAACGGGTCCCTGGCGCCGGCCTGATTCTCTTATCGAGCACGATCGACCTGCGCATGGGATGCCGTCGGCACGAACCGGTTCCGCGATCGAATCGGTGACCGGATTCGGTAACCGGATTCGGGTGCCGGGGATCAAGTCGAGGCCGCCGCCACGGTCCTTGCCGCGGCGTCACGCGGCCGAACCCTGCCACGACACAATTTCGTCACTTGTCGATGGCGGCAACAGGCGTAACGTCGAAGCGGGTCGGGTATCAACGATCGGAGTGCCTCGAAACCCCTTGCTCAACAATGCATTCATCTCGTACCGACCCCTTTTCAGCCTCCCCAGAGAACCGCATCGACCACCGCACCCTGCGTGGCACTGCAGCCCAGATTGCTTCGCCATTCAACGGGTACCGCTAGTAGTCCTCGCGCAAGCGGGGCCCACACAGAAGTCCACCACCTCAGTCGACGCCTGCCGCCCAGATGCGTGGCCTGCGATGACGATGCAGCCGGGATGTTGACCGATAGGAGCACCTCGGTGCTCCGTGACCGCGACAAGGTACTGATCGCATGGCCCATGACCAAGCAGAATTCTCTGAATCCGGCGATATCGCCACCGACGTCGGTCAACGGATCGCGATGGTTCGTCATTTCGCGTCGACGGGACAACTTCCGTTTTTCCAGGAGATCGAGACCGTCGCCTCACCGAGAGTCACCGTCCGCGGGCGCGAGTGCCTCCTTCTCGGATCGAACTCCTACATCGGCTTGTCCACCCATCCCAGCGTTATCGCCGCATCAGTCACCGCGGCTGAAGAGTTCGGAACCGGAACTACGGGCAGCCGTCTCCTCAACGGGACGTACAGCTTGCATGTGGCGCTCGAGCGGCAGATCTCGGGTTGGCTCGGTCACGAAGAAGCCCTGGTGTTCACCACGGGTTACCAGGCCAATGTCGGCACCATCCAGGGACTGCTCGGTCCTGACTGCCTTGCCGTGGTGGACTCCCTTGCGCACGCGTCGATCCGAGATGGGGTGCGCCTGAGTGGAGCGACAGAGGCCAAGTTCAGCCACAATGACGTCGATTCCTTGGCTGCGACGCTGAAGAGCCACGCTGCCAAGCCCTTTCGGCGGATCCTGGTCCTCGTCGATTCGCTGTACTCCATGGAGGGCTCAACCGCTCCGCTCGAGCAGATCGTCGCCATCTGCAAGGACGCAGGCGCACTGCTCATGGTCGACGAAGCGCATGGGATCGGTGTGTTCGGCCCCACCGGAGCCGGCCTGACCGAGAGCAGCGGAGTCGCCGAGGACGTCGACATTCTGATGGGTTCGCTGTCGAAAGCCATTGGCGGCCTGGGCGGATTCGTTGCCGCCTCACGCGACCTCATCGATGAGATCCGGCTCAGCGCCAGGTCCTTCTGGTTCAGCACCTCCGGCACCCCGAGTTCCATGGCGGCCGCCGCCGCGGCCATCAACATCATCCGCAGCGACGAGGGCAGCAGGCGCCGGAAGCGTCTCGAGCGCAACGCCCGCCTCATGCGGGACGCTCTCGAACCGCTCGACGTTGCCCTGCACCGCGCCGACGGGCTCAGTCCCGATTGGTCCCCGATCATTCCCATCCGCCTTTTCGACGAACTCCGGACCGCGCTGAGCTGGAACAAGCTCAAGGACGCCGGAATCTTTGTCACCCCCGCGATCTATCCGGCGGTGCCGCTCGGCAAGCCGATCCTGCGGGTGTGCATGACCTCCGAACTGAGCGAAAACGAAGTCCTCTGGTGTGCTGACGTGCTCACCAGGGAACTCTCGTGGGCCATGGCAACTGCATGAGCTCCGGCCTCCGCCTCGCCCTCACCGGCGGCACCGGAGACTTCGGAAGGTCCGTGCTGCGTTGGGCTTTGGGATGTGACGACATCGCCGAAGTGACCGTCTTGGGCCGCCGACCAACCGGCACGGAACACTCGAAGCTTCGCGAGGTGCCCCTCGACCTCAGCGGCCCGTTCGATCTGGACCCCATCAGCGGCTATGACGCGCTCGTCCACCTGGCTTACTGCGTCGAGGAGCCCAGGAACAAACATCGGGCGTTCCAGGTCAACGTCGTGGCGACGCGGACGCTGCTGGATGAGGCGAACCGGGTGGGTATCGGCCAGTTGGTGCTGACCTCGAGTGCGAACGCGCTGGGTGTGGCCTCCTGCGGCACGGGAAAACAGTTGTCCGAGAACAGCTATCCCGCCGGTGACCGGAATCCCGACCACTACTACTTTTATCACAAGGCACTCCTGGAGCACCTGGCCAACTGGTATTGGGCGCACGCCGCCGAGGGCGCGACGAAGCTGGCCGTGGCACGGCCGTGCTACATCGTCGGCGCGCACTTCGACAACTCCGGCCTCAAGACGTTCCTCGCGAAAACCGTGGTCTACCCCTCTCCGACGCGCTCCTTCTACCAGTTCCTGTGGGATTCGGACCTCGTGGAGGCCTACGCGACCATCCTCGGGCAGGGGTTGACCGGCATCTACAACATCGCTCCGGTGGATCACACCAGCGTTGCGGAGATCAGTGCGATGAACGGGGCGCGCCTGATCCCAGCACCGCTCCGCCTCGCGAAACCGGGAGCGGACCTGCTGTTCCGGCTGCACCTTGCGCCCTACTCCGGGCATTGGGTGACGCTGGGCGACCCGCTGCTCGATTCGCGGTTGCTGCGGTCCACCGCCGACTGGGAACCCTCGTCGAGTTCTGCCGGGGCACTGCAGAGGTACATCGCGGTAGCCGCGGAATAGGCGCATTCACAAGCCGATTCACACCCGAGACGATCAAGGAACTCAGATGGACCGCACCCGACTGGAAACGCGACTGTCCTACGTGGCAGCCGTCCGCCGCCATCTCCCGGAGCTCGCAGGCAAGCTGGAGGCACTCGGGCTGATGGTCGCCGAAGATCCGGCGACGAATGTCATCGCCCTGTGGAAGGAACACGACGGTCCCCGGCTGACCGCCCCGAAAGATCTCGGCGGACTGGGTGCCACGTGTGTGGAAACCCTGGAACTGCAACGCGGCGTGGGCTATCTGAGCCCGTCTCTTGCCGCCGCGAGCACGATGCACTACCTGTCCGTCGCGGGCCTCGCCGATTTCGCCGCGACCGCTGATGAGCAGACCGTAGGTCTGATCACGTCCCTGATCGAGAACCGCACGGTTTTCGCTTCGGGATTTTCGGAAGGGACGATCGCGGGCAGCGTCTTCCGCCCCACAATGCAGGCCCTCCCGGCCGACGGGGGATACACGCTCACGGGACACAAGAAGCCGTGCAGCCTCGCGATGAGCATGGATTGTGTGATGGCCAGCGCGCTCCTCGACGACACCGGGCAGCGGGCCATCACGGTGATCTTCAACGGCAGCCCAGGGCTCAGCGTCACTCCGCTGTGGAGCAGCTCACCGCTGTCGGGCGCGCAGACCCACGAGGTGGTGTTCGACAACGTCTTCGTGCCCACCGAGTTGATGATGGTCAGCGACGTCGAAGATCCCGACGGCCGCAACGAGAAATCGGGTTACGTCCTGTTCGGCCTGATCATCACAGCCGGCTACGTCGGAGCGGCGACGCGACTCGCACTCAAACTCGTCGACCGCCCCAACTTCACCGAAGCCGATTTCGTCGAACTGTTCTCCCCCATCGAAGGAGTGTGGCGCGCGCTGAGAATGATCGCGGCGCGGTATGACACCGGAGATCGCAGCGACGATCTCTTCGCGGACCTGTTGTGGATTCGGCTGGGCCTACGCGACCAACTGCAGACCGCCGTGGCCCGACTGGTCGCGCGCGTCGGTGGTGTCGCGTTCGCCACCGACCCCGAGATCGCCTACCTGGCCTCGTGCATCTCGGCCTACTCGTTCCACCCGCCGACGGTGCGCGAGTCCGGCACCTTCCTGCTCGACCACGAACTGGCCGGTGAGATCTCCCTGACCGCCCAGCACGAGTCCGGCTAACCCTCGCTGAGTCCGACCTTCGTGTGCAGCTTCGCCAGCGGTGCCGGAGCCCACCAGTTCCACCTGCCCGCCAGTTTCATGACGGCGGGCACCAACACCATCCGCACCAGCGTCGCGTCGACCAGAACGGCGAGTGCCAGGCCGACGCCGATCATCCGCATGAAGCTGACCTGGCCGCTGCTCAGTGCCGCGAACACGATCACCATCAAGATCGCGGCGGCGGTGATCACCCGACCCGCGCCGGCGATGCCGAGCGCGACGGCTTCGGCGTTGTCCTCGACGCGCCGCGGCGAGGCGAGCCAGTGTTCCCGGATGCGCGACAGCAGGAACACTTCGTAGTCCATGGACAGACCGAACGCAGTCGCGAACAGGAACACCAGGACATCCGCGACCAACGTGCCGGTCGGTGTGGTGCCGAGCCCTCCCAGGTGACCCTCTTGGAACACCCACACCAGCGCGCCGAGCGTGGCCGACAGCGACAAGGTGTTGAGCACCAATGCCTTCACCGGCAGCAGGAGGCTGCCGGTGAGCAGAAAGATCAGGATGAACGTGGTGATGGCGATGAGGAGCAGAACCACCGGCAGGAGCCGAACGATCTCGTCGACCGAGTCCTGGTTGAGCTCGTTGGCTCCGGTGAACAAGGCCTCCGCGCCGTCCGGTACGGGAACCGCCCGAAGTCGGTCGAGTTCTGCCCGGGATTGTGCGTCGGACGACGGATTCTCGATCGCCACGGACAGCCACAGGCTCCCGTCCTCGGCGGCCGTCGGGAGAAGTGGGGGCCCGACAGCGCGGCCGTCGACGTACGAACCACCCGGGGCCGAGACCGCAACCGCGCCGGGAACATTCGACAGCGCGGCGGCATAACCGGCTACCTCCTCGTCGCTCAGACCGTCCGCATGGGGGATGACGATCGACGTGGCCATCGCCGTGTTGGCGGGGAACTCCGAGCGCAATGTGTCGCCCACTTGCCGTGACTCGGTGCTGGTTGGCAGCACCCGATCATCCGGGAGGCCGAACCGTGCGCTGAGGAACGGAGCCCCGAGAATCAGCAGCAGTGCCACCACCGCCAGTGCACACGGAATCGCGTGGCGCATGGCGAATTGTGTAGTGGAGTACAGAAAACTCTGCCGGATGTCCTGGCTCTTGGGCTCACGTCGCAACAGGGTGCGGATGTTGAGCGATTCGATCCGGTCGCCCAGGAGTTTGATCACCGCAGGCGCCACGACGATGGCGTAGAGCCCCGCCAAGGCCACCACCCCGCAGCCCGCATAGGCCATCGAACGCAGGAAGTACATGGGGAACACCGCGAGAGCACCCACCGCGAGAAACACCGTGCACGCCGAGAACAGGATCGTGCGTCCCGCTTTCGCCATCGCCCGGCGCAGGGCTTCGTCGCGATTCCCGAGCAGGACGTATTCCTCCCGGTACCGGCTGACGAGCAGCAAGGTGTAGTCGATCGCGAGCGCCAACCCCATGGCAGTGGTGAGGTCGAGCGCGAAGATCGACACGTCGGTGAACAGGGTGATCCCCCGCAGCATTCCGAGGGTCCCTGCGATGGCCATGCCGCCGACCAGCAGCGGCAGCAGGGCGGCGAACAACCCACCGAAGACCCAGATGAGAACCACGAGCGTCAGCGGCAGGGCGATGGCTTCGGCGATCAGCAGGTCTTTCTCGGACTGCTCGTTGATCTCGGAGGACACCATGGCCGTCCCGCCGGCCAGAACGGTGAGACCGTCACGCTCGCCGGCGACCTGGTCGGCCACCGCCTTGCCGTACTCGGGCGCGTTGTTCTCTCCGCCGGAAACCTGGGCGATCACGACAGCGGTCTTCCCGTCCTCACTGACCAGGCCCGCATCGCGCACCGAGCCGTCCCAGGGTGACACGACCCCGCTGATGTGCGGTGCGTTCCGCAGCTCCTCGACGAGACCCCGGCCCGCTCGCACCGCCGCGGGATCGAGCACGTTTCCCGGGCTGCGCACCACAAACGTCACGTCCATGTCGCCCTGGCCGAACTTCTCGGTGAGCACCTGCATTCCCCGCGCCGACTGTGAGCCCGGATCTTGGAAGCCGGCAGCGCCGAGGTGTTCGGCGACACCTCCGCCGAACCCTCCTGCCACGACGGTCACCAGCACGACGACGAGCAGGACTCGCTTCGGGGCTGCGATGACCATGCGGGCCAGCATCGAGAGCACTCCGCGGATGCTACGGGTCTCGCCAGGTGGGGCCGGCGCAATTCACCGCCCGCAACGGCCTCCGTAATACCAGCGTCAGCTGATCGCACGGTCCGGTGGCCTAGTTCGCGTGCCCGAACGATAGTCCTAAAAGCCCATTGACACCCCGAGAGTCGCAGCAGTCTCATAGATCTGAAGCGCTGTTGGGGGCCGCTATCGGGGGGCGATATGACTGGTGCAGCTAGGAACTCTGAACCGGTGCGTGCTGCGTTGTACGTCGGCCGCGTCGGATCTCTGGCGGTGGCCCTCGGCATCGGGATCGCGGTGTTGGGAGGGTTCGGTGCCGCCGCCGTATCCTCGGCGGACTCAACGCCTTCCAAATCTTCGGCCGATGAGTCTTCGGCCGATGAGCCCGCCGCCGGCCGCGACAAGCCCACATCGTCGGAGGCGTCCGAGTCGGAAACCAAGCCGCCGAACGGCACGGGACCAGCGAAGCGTGACCACCCGAGCCGGTCCCGCAGCGCCGGGGACAATGACCGTCCGGCCACGTCGCGTTCGGCCACCGAAAAGCGCAGCACACCGGATTCGCCGGGTGCCGATGCCGATGCCGACGAAACGGCGCCGTCACGCCCTCGGAATGGCCAGGCCGACGATGTGACAGTCACAGCCGTGTCGGTCGGCACCGATGTGGTGACCGCACACGTCGATGGCGCGTCCGATTCGCCGGCCCCCGGTCCGGCACCCGAGCCGCTCTCCAAGGTCGTCGAGTCGACGCTGCTGGCCTACTCCCGCCGCGACGGTGCGGCCGACGAAAACAACAGCAGCAAATCGGTACGGCCGGCGACACCAAAGACCGCCAGTGCACCTGCCTTGCAAGCGAACTCGGTGGCGCCGGCCGCCGTCGGCAGCGCGGAAGCCGTAGCCGCCGTCGAGATTCCCCGAACGCCGACGCCGGGCTACGACATCGCCCCCGACTGGGAAGCCGCCTACACAGGACAGCCGTCCTTCATTCACCAGATTCTGGTCACCGGTGTGCGCGTGGTGAATGCCGTGGCAGACGCCCTCGGGATCCCGTTCAGCCTGGGGTCCTTGTCTTTCGGCGACGGGACGCCACCGACGTCCTTGATGCCGGGCACCGACGTCACCAAACGGCAATACGTCGATGAACCGAGCGGCGTCACCTGGGACGAGTGGATCATCACCCCTGAAGAGCCGACGGGTGAGCGGGTGATCGCGTTTCACGGGGGTGGCTTCACCGCCGAGGCCAATATCTTCCAGTATCTGACCTACAACCGGTTGGCCCTTGACACCGGCGCCACCGTGGTGGTGCCGGTCTACCCGGTGATCGGCAAGGGAGGGACCGCCGCGACGGTAGTCCCGGTGGCGGCCAATCTCATCGAATCGGAGGTGCTCGCCTACGGCGCCGACAAGGTGAGTGTGCTGGGCGACTCCGCCGGCGGAAGTATCTCGCTGGCGGCGCTGCAACTACAAGCCGCGCGAATTGCCCAGAGAAAAGCCGACCCCGACTCGATGCCGAGCCGGCTCGTGCTGTTCTCACCCTCGCTGGACAGCAATGACCCGTACACCGACATACCGTTCGACGACCCGATTCTCGACCCGGAGGTCAGCAAGCAGAACCGCGTCAGCTGGATCGGCGGCCTCGACCCCACCGATCCTCTCACCAGTCCGGTCTATGGCTCGCTCGACGGGCTTCCACCGACCACCGTGTATTCAAGCTCCTTGGACCAGATCACCTTTCAGACCCTGCGGCTGCAGCAGAAGGCTGCCGACGCGAGCGATGGTGACTTCACCTTCGTGCTGCGGAAGGGCCTGATCCACGACTGGATGGTGTTCTTCTTCCTATCGGACGCACAGGCCGAATATGCCGGCTACTACACCGCCCTCGGAGTACTCCCAGAGTCTGTCTAGCTGTTGCGCGGCGGCACCAACGCGACGCTCCATGGATGGCCGGGGTGGACGAGGGTTAGCCACCGCTTCAGGCGTGCGCGCTGCTCGAGGCTCATCGCGGGCAGTACCCGGTGAAAGTCAGTCATGTCTTTCTCGCGTAGGTGCTTGGCTTTGAACAGCAGCGCCACTTCCGGCGCTGAGTAGGGAATCCCCTCGCTACTGCGCAGAATCAGCTCGCTGTAAGGCACTGCGATGGAGGTGTCACGCCGACAGACCCAGTGATCGCCCACGTGCGGTTCACGGAACACGTCGAGGCGATAGCGCCCAGCGGCCGGTTCGCGTAGCCAGGTCTGATGGTGATGTGCGTGCTGCTCCGGGTAGTGCCAGACCTGGCCATCCCCCGCCACGTCCCACTCGAAGCCAGGGAAAGCCGCCACAACATCGTCGAAACGGTCTGCCGGAACAGCGATCTCGAGATCGCTGTGTTCGCGGCCGACTTCGCCGATGAACAATTCCAGCGCCCACCCCGCCGCCACGTACCACGGCGCGGCGACGCTCGACATGCGCTCTGCTACTTCCCGGGGCGTCCACGCGTCCCAGAGCGCACTGATCTCTGTGCCGGAAAGCGTGCGCCCGCGCACCCCCGAGTTGTTCACCCACTAGTGATTCCCCGATGACCGCCGCCGCACACAGATTGGGGCGCCGGAGTGGATCACTGGACGGTGGAGAACCTGTCTAGGCCGGCTGGAACCTGTACGACCCGTCCACGCGGTCCAACGCCACCCGGAGGACCGTGCCCTCGTCGAAGTCCGAGGCGATATCCGCCGAGAATTGCACGAGTTCGAGCGCCAGGGACCGCACCGGGTCGGGACCGTCTGGCATCGAGCGACCGGCGATGAGCTCCGCCCATCCTGCGGACTCGAGGTAGCCCAGTGCGGCAAGTCCGAGATCATCGATCGTGAGGTCGACCTCTCGCACCATGACCGTTGTGGTTGCCCGATGCGAATTGAGACCACCGAGTGCCCGGTCGCATCCGCAGCGTGGCGAGTCGCAGACCACCGTCACCGTGACGATCTCGCCCTCGACTGCGTAGCAGAAGTCGTCGGCGCGGTCGGCGCCCTGCGAAGTTGCGGTCAATATTTTCACCCGGCCACCTCCGGTTCACTGGATGGATACCGCGCGGTGTCGCGGCGACCAGACCGTAACGCCGACGGGTGACAACCTCGGCTCGGCGCGTTCGTCGGTTCGAACGCACCGGCTCGGTCGGGCAGGACCGACTTCGACGTCACCCGTCTATTGTCGAGCGCAGGATCTGTCCAGAGAACGGAAGCTGTTATGTCAGTGCCATCTTCGAAAAAGGACCACCCCAACAACGCCCCCGGCGTTCCCATGTTGTTCCCACCGTGGTTGGAGCGGTTTCAGATCAAGTACGTCAATCCTCTGCTGCGACCGCTGTCGAAGCGGATGCCCGGCTTCGCAGTGATCAAGCATCGCGGACGGACATCGGGCAAAGAGTACGAGACCATCGTCACCGCGTACCGCAAGGACAATGTGCTGGCGATCGGACTGGCCCACGGCAAGACCAACTGGGTGAAGAACATTCTGGCTGCGGGGGAAGCGGACATCCACGTAGCCCGCAAGGACTTCCACTTGGTGAATCCGCGGGTCCTGCCCGCAGGCACGGTCGACCCCACCCTGCCGCGGATCGCCCAGATCGTGGCGAAACGGTCCGGGGTGTTTGTCGCCGATATTGCCTGACAGTCGATTCAGCTGTCGCTAGTGCAATTCGGCTTGTTGTGCTGCGTACGCACGGGCGTCGGCCATGAGCGCCGCCGCAGGGGTGGTGAGGTGACTTCGCCGGCTGATGGCGGCGACATGCAGGTAGGACTCGGGGGTGATCGTTTGCACCCGGGCGCCCGAGCGACGCGCCGACTCGGTCCACGACGCGGGCATCACCGCCCGGCCCAGCCCGTTGAGCACCATGGGCAAAATGGATGTGCGGTGGGCGATTTCAGCAACGATGCGCACATCGGTTCCGCTGGCGAGCACGTCATCGACGAGTGCGCGCATCAAGGATCCGCGTTGGGACACGATGAGCCGGCACCCGGTGAGGTCCTCGCGGGAGATGGAGTCCTCGATCGGGCCGTCGTCGTCGGGTCCGGAGATCAGTACCAGCGCTTGACGTTCCAATGACACCACGTCGAGATCGGCAGCCACCGTGGGCTCAGCCGACCCCAGCACCCCGATCTCGGCAGACCCGGTGCGCACCAGGGCCAACACCTCCTCGGGTGTGAAGGCTGCCTCGGCGTTCACGGTCACATCAGGATGGGCCCGCGAGAACGCGGTGAGGATGGTCGTCAGCGGCTCCATCCCCGGCGACGGCATGGTGACGAGATCGATCCGCCCGCCACGCAACCCCTTGAGTTCACGCATGGTGGCTTGGGCCTCGTCCAGGTCACGCAACACCACGCGGGCGGGGCCCACCAGGGCGGCACCGGCCTCGCTGAGCACCACGCCGCGGCCGATGCGATGAAACAGCGGCATCCCGAGTTCACGCTCGAAGGTCGCAATGGCCTGCGACAGCGACGGCTGGGCCACCCTCAGGTGCTCGGCGGCCCGGCTCATCCCGTGGTGGTCAACCACCGCCAGGAAAAACTTCAGCTGCCTGATGTCCATAGCCGGACCTCCTGCCTGCATAGATAGCTTCAGCCTATACGGCGGATCGATTTTCGGTCTTAGACGAATCAATCGGTGTGACCGCTAATGGAGTCATCACCAAGTGTGATCCCCACCACCTGACAAGTAGAGGACATCATGACCCAGAACTCCCCCGTCGCCCCGGAGCAGACATTCAAGATCGCCGCGATCCCCGCCGACGGCGTCGGCAAAGAGGTCGTCGCCGCGGGCCGCAAGGTGCTCGACACCCTGGCCGCGCATTCCAACGGCAGATTCGCTTTCGACTGGGAAGAACTGCCCTGGGGCTGCGAGTACTACGAGCAGACCGGCAAGATGATGGCCGACGATGGGCTCGAAACCCTCAAGGCCTTCGACGCCATCTACTTCGGCGCGGTGGGGTGGCGTAACGTGCCCGACCACATCAGCCTGTGGGGCTTGCGTCTCAACATCACCCAGAACTTCGACCAGTGGGCCAACATCCGGCCGGTGAAGTTCCTGCCCGGCGTCGTCTCCCCGCTGCGCAAGGCCGACAACACCG
>JBEVFK010000023.1:0-14772 GCA_040512325.1 Mycobacterium sp.
CCCAACGCGCACAGTCCGTCGTCCGCGGCCCGCTTCTCGATGATCTTCAGCTCGTGCTCGGAGACACCGGGGTCGCGGCGCTGCTTGAGCGTCAACGGCAGGGGCAGCGACGGTTGACTCAGTACCGGCGCGAGCACGCTGTCGTCCACCGCGGCGGCCAGCGCGAAGCCGCCGGTGAAACACTGCCCGATCACGCCGACGCCTTTGCCGGGTGTCGAGGCGTTGAGGTCACGCGCCAGGGCGCGCAGGAACATCGCCACCGGCCGTTGCTTGTTGGTGGCGAACGCCGCGAACTCTTTGGTGATGCAGCCCCGCACCAGGGTGGGCACCGCCGACGGCGTCAGGGGCGGCGCGCCGGGGGTGCCGAACAGGGACGGCGCGGCCACCGTGAAACCGTTGTCCACCAGATGGTTTCCCAGCGCCAGCACGCCGGGATGGAGCCCGGGCATCTCCGGTATCAGCACCACACCGGGGCCGTCGCCCTTGCGGTACACATCGTGGGTGTAGCCACCGCCGGTGAACGGGGCACAGCTCCACCCCGTGAGATCGGCCTCCGGTGCGGTCATCTGCTCTCCTCAGGCTGCCGGCAGCGGCGACTGCGTCTGCGTCGCTTTCGCCAGCGTCTGGAACTCCTCGGGGCTTCCCCCTCCGGTGATGGCAAGTTGGGTGCTGCCGATCTTCGTGGTCCACAGCGGTTCGCCGGCACTGGGGTTGTCGTAGACCACCCACTGCCGCCCGCTTACCTCGACGACGCCCGACGGGTAGGCGCCGGGGGTGAGGTATCCCACCAGCTTCTCCTCGTCGGCATTGCTCTGCGTCAGACTCATGTATTTGCCCGCAGGGGTGATGTACCCGACGTTGGAGACCAGACCGCGAGCCGGCTGGCCGGTCGCCGGGTCCGTGCGGGCGGCGTCGATACCGTCGCGGCGCCCGGAGTTCGGTCGCCACCCCTCCAGCACCGGCATCCGGATCGGGAAGCCGAGCGTTTCCGCGTCGGAGCCCAGCGCGCCCGCTGCGTCGTAGGTGGGGACCGACCCCTGCGAAGGACCGTTGGGCTGGAACGAACACATGCCCAGGATCCCTGCCAGCAGGATGCAGCCCACCACCAGCGGCACCATCGACCAGAACATGTCGCGGCCGTCTTGGAGCACCCGCGGCTTCGCCTCTTTGGGTGTCGGCGCGCCGGGGCCGACACCACCTGACGGCTGCGGCGGTTGGGTACTCACCCGACCAGTATCCCAGCTCCCTACGCGACATCCGCTTCTGGGACAATCACTCACTATGAGTGCAACGTCCGAACAGCCTCCCCGCCGCCGCGAAGCCCCAGACCGTAACCTCGCGCTCGAACTCGTGCGTGTCACCGAAGCCGGGGCCATGGCCGCCGGCCGGTGGGTCGGGCGCGGAGACAAGGAAGGCGGCGACGGCGCGGCCGTCGATGCCATGCGTGAGCTGGTCAATTCCGTGTCCATGCGCGGCGTCGTCGTCATCGGCGAGGGCGAGAAGGACAACGCCCCCATGCTCTACAACGGCGAGGAAGTCGGCAACGGCGACGGACCGGACTGCGACTTCGCCGTCGACCCGGTCGACGGCACCACCCTGATGAGCAAGGGCATGCCCAACGCCATCTCCGTGCTCGCGGTGGCCGAGCGGGGCGCCATGTTCGACCCGTCCGCGGTGTTCTACATGAACAAGATCGCCGTCGGGCCCGACGCCGTCGACGTCATCGACATCACCGCACCCATCGGCGAGAACATCCGCCGGGTGGCCAAGGTCCGCAAGTCCTCGGCGGCCGACATCACCGTCTGTGTGCTGGACCGGCCGCGGCACGCCCAACTGATTGCCGACGTCCGCGACGCCGGCGCCCGCATCAGGATGATCTCCGACGGCGACGTCGCCGGCGCCATCTCCGCGTGCCGGCCCGGCTCCGGTACCGACATCCTGGCCGGTATCGGTGGTACCCCGGAGGGCATCATCACCGCAGCCGCCATCCGCTGCATGGGTGGCGCCATCCAGGCCGTGCTGGCCCCCACCGACGACGCCGAGCGACAGAAGGCTCTCGACGCCGGCCACGATCTGGACAAGGTCCTCATGACCGAGGATCTGGTCTCCGGCGAGAACGTCTTCTTCTCGGCCACCGGAGTCACCGATGGCGATCTGCTCCAGGGCGTCCGCTACTTCGGCGGCGGCTGCACCACCCAGTCGATCGTGATGCGCTCCAAGTCCGGCACCGTCCGGATGATCGAGGCCTACCACCGGCTCGCCAAGCTCAACGAGTACTCCGCGGTGGACTTCACCGGAGACCTGACCGCAGCACATCCCCTTCCGTAAATCTCTCTCCACCCAACGACGACTAAAGGGAGCACATGACAACGGCCGACAGTGCAGTCGACGGCGACTACCGCATCGAGCACGACACCATGGGCGAGGTCCGGGTACCCGCACGGGCACTGTGGCGTGCCCAGACCCAGCGGGCCGTGGAGAACTTCCCGATCTCCGGGCGCGGACTGGAGCGCACGCAGATCCGGGCGATGGGTCTGCTCAAAGCGGCCTGCGCTCAGGTCAACAAGGACCTGGGTCTGCTGGATGCGGAGAAGGCCGACGCGATCATCTCCGCCGCCGGTGAGATCGCCGACGGACTGCACGACGACCAGTTCCCCATCGACGTGTTCCAGACCGGCTCGGGCACCAGCTCGAACATGAACGCCAACGAAGTCATCGCGTCGGTCTGTGCGGCCAACGGCGTCACGGTGCACCCCAACGACCACGTCAACATGTCGCAGTCGTCCAACGACACCTTCCCCACCGCCACTCACATCGCCGCCACCGAAGCCGCTGTGCGCCATCTCATTCCGGCGCTGGAGATCCTGCACGAGTCACTGGCGAACAAGGCGCGGCAGTGGCGCACCGTCGTCAAGAGCGGCCGCACCCACCTGATGGACGCGGTACCGGTGACGCTGGGCCAGGAGTTCGGCGGCTACGCCCGCCAGATCGAGGCCGGCATCGAACGGGTCAAGGCCACCCTGCCCCGCCTCGGCGAGCTGGCCATCGGCGGCACCGCGGTGGGTACCGGCCTCAACGCCCCCGACGGGTTCGGCGTCAAGGTGGTGGAGGTGCTGGTCAGCGACACCGGCCTCGCCGAATTGCGCACGGCCCACGATGCTTTCGAAGCCCAGGCCGCCCGCGACGGATTGGTCGAAGCCTCCGGCGCACTCAAGACCATCGCCGTATCGCTGACCAAGATCGCCAACGATGTGCGCTGGATGGGCTCGGGCCCGTTGACCGGTCTCGGCGAGATCCAGTTGCCGGATCTGCAGCCGGGCAGCTCCATCATGCCGGGCAAGGTCAATCCTGTTCTCCCCGAAGCGGTCACGCAGGTGGCCGCTCAGGTCATCGGCAACGACGCTGCCGTCACCGTCGGGGGCCTGTCCGGAGCCTTCGAGCTCAATGTCTACATCCCGATGATGGCACGCAACATCCTCGAGTCGTTCACGTTGCTGACCAATGTGTCGAAGCTGTTCGCGGCGCGCTGCATCGACGGCCTGGTGGCCAACGAGAAGCACCTGCTCGAGCTCGCCGAGTCGTCGCCGTCGATCGTCACGCCGCTGAACTCGGCGATCGGCTACGAAGAGGCCGCCGCGGTGGCCAAGGAAGCGCTCAAGGAGCGCAAGACCATTCGGCAGACCGTCATCGACCGCGGGCTGATCGGCGACAAGCTGTCCGAGGCCGAGCTCGACAAGCGCCTCGATGTCCTGGCGATGGCGAAGGTGAAAGACGGCGAGTGAGTTGTGGAGTCTGACGCGGCGTGACCGCCGCTCAGACTCCACAAACCGCTAGGGCTGGGGTCGGTAGCCGCCCGCGGTCTGCCGCAGCGCCCAGATCTGGGCGGGGCACAGCTCGCCGGTGGCCTGGCTCAGCAGATACGACGCGCCGTAGTCGTCGGTGCGGAACTGCTGGCGGATCGAGGCGGCCAGGGCCGGGTACGGCTCGCCGGCCTTGATGCGGTCGCACAAGCTGTAGCCGTATCCCACCGCGGCTTCGGCGTTGGGGAAGTTGTAGCCCCCTTTGAGGGTCACGTTGATGACGTAGCCCAGCGAGTCCGCCTGCGCGACAGGTGCGATACCGATGGCGCCCGCACAGGCGACCACTGCCAGAACGCCACCGAGGGCAGACACAGACTTCATAGCCGCTGAGCGTAGAGCATCGGCCACGGCCGCATCCGGCTCTCGGCCAGAGTCACCAGACCAGTGCCGCCAGGTACCGGGTGGCGTAGGCGCGGACCGCGTCCTGGTCGTCGATGTCCACCGCATGCGTGGGCACCTGAGCCAAGGAGCAGGCCAGCCTGATGTGCAGCTCAGCCACCGCCGCCAGCTCCGCGTCGGGCATCGTCGCGCCCGCGGCCCGCAGACCGGCCGCCATCGCCGCCGCGCTGACGACCAGGAATTCGCCTGCCTCGTCGTACATGCCTTCGACGATCACGGTGCCCGCGTCGAGCTGGAGGAACTGCCGCAGGATCGGCATCGTCGTCAGCAGCCGCAGCCCCTCGGCGAACGCGGCCACCGCCGCCTCCTGGGGACTGGCGCCCACCGAGATCGTGCTGAGCCGGCTCAGCGCCGTCTCGAACGTGCGACGCCCCACGGCCGACAACAAGGCCTCCCGGTTCGGGAAGCGGCGGTAGAGCGTGCTGCGGCTGACGCCGGCCTGCCGGGCCACCACTTCCAGGCTGGCGCGGCCCATGCCGACCAGTTCGATCTCCTCGATCGCGGCCTTGAGGATGGCGTCTTCCTGCTCCGAGGGGGTAGCGGTGTTGTGTGAGCGGCGCATCGAGGACAGTGTGTCAGTCCCCCGGTGCGAACGACTCGAGCCCCACCGACCGATAGGCGGCCACGATCTTCTCGTACTGCATCCGGTTGTGCGCCAACGGCACCAGGACGACGCTGTCCGGCAGGAGCCGCCAGGCCAACTGCACTGCCGTGGTGTAGAGGGCGAACTCCACCTCGTGGCGGCGGTTCCACTGAAAGCCGGTCATCTCACGGACTTTCGGATGCATGACGCCGAAGGAACACACCTTGATGAATCGCCCCACCGCCGGGCGCGCCAGCAGCCACGCCGGCGTCACGGCGGCGCGCATGGGCCCCGGGATTCCCAGCGTCGGCAACGGGAACTTACCGAGCGTGGAGACGGCCTCGTCGAGGAAGGGGTTGGCGCCCAGCCTGTTTGCGACCATATCGTCGTAGTAGGCCATCGCGTCGGCATAGGTCTGCGGTAGCGCGCCGGCTCCGGCGGACAGGTCCAGCACGCTGAACGCCTCGACCAGCATCCGGTATGCGGCGTCTCGTTCCGCGGCGCGCATGGTGATGCCGGTGGCGGGGGTGAACGAGCGGATGGGCACCAGCAGGCCGCTGACGCCGATCCATTTCCACAGCTCCGGCGCCAGCGCGCTGTATCGGACATCGGCGAAGTCGCCTGTGCCTCGGCCGCGGACGTCGCGGTGCAGCGTCTTCAGGCGCTGCGCCTCGGCGGCCCGGTCGTCGGCGTCACCGAAGAACACCAGCATGGTCGCTGCGCCGCTGCGGACACCCCGGTCGGCGAAATTGCGCGTGAACCGGCCGGTGCGATCCACCGCGGCGGCCACCGACGCCAGTGCCACCTCGTCGAAGGCGGCGGCACCGAAAACCCCCGCGAGTGCGCTGCCGGTGTGTCGGCGGAACTGTTTCATGACCCATGGCCGCACCGCGGCGTCGACGGAGATATCGGACTGCACCGCTGAACTCATCGTGCTCCCGTCCCGTTCATACTTGGGTTGGAACAAAGACTAGTTCGTTGTGTCAATATGTCAATGCAGCGCCAGCCGGTCACGCTGCACGAACCGGATGCCCAGGGGCGCGGTCACGCTGTGCACCACCAGACTGAGGGTGACCGTGACGACCACTGTCTGCGTGATCAGGTCAGCCTGCTCGATCGCACCCTCGTGGATCACCAGCAAGCCGAGCACCAGGGTGCCGATCCCGCGCGGGCCGAACCATCCGATGAACAGTCGGCTGCGGGTCGGCAGGTCGGTGCGCACCAAGGCCATCCACACCGAGACCACCCGGATCGCGAACACCATCAGCACCGCAAACAGGACCACCCGCCAACTCGCGTCGCGCCAGCCCGAGATCACCACGGCGGCCCCGAAAAGGGCGAACACCAACAACTCCAGCAGATGCCCGGTGGCCTCCGAGACCTGCTGCGGCACCTTGGCCCCGGTGCGCTGCGCCACCACCGCCGACCCGAGCCCACCGGCGAACGCCGCCACGAAACCGCTGCCGTGGAACATCTCGCCCGCCTCGAAGCACATCAACGCCACTGCCACCGTCGCCAGCTGCGACCAGGTGTCGCTGATCCAGCCCCGCCGGAACGACTTCACGATCAGCACGCCGCCGGCGATCCCGACCACCGCCCCGGCGAGCAGCGACAGCAGTTCGGCCCGGACCAGGAACCACCCCCACCCGCCGGCGTCGGCGCCGGATCGGTCCGACGCCAGGGCGAGCGCGGCGAACAGCGCGGCCAGCGCGAATCCGTCGTAGCACCCGCTCTCGACCGACAGCGCGTGCCGAACACGTTCAGGTATCCGGCGGTCCTCGAGCAGCGCGTCGATCAACGCCACCTCCGCCGGCGCCACGATGGCCGCCAGACACACCGCTTCCCATACCGGCATCTCCGGCAGCACCAGCAGCGCGGTGATGGCACCGAGGGTGATGGTCAGTGGGATCCCGACCACGATCAGCCGGAAGCTGGCGTGCCCGCGGCGCAGCACGGCACCCAGGTCCAGCTGAGCCGCCTGGTTGAACAGAATGACCGTCAGCGCCAGCTGTGCCAGGACGGTGAATGTCTCGGCATCCGAGTCGATTTCGAGTACACCGAGCCCGGACGGCCCGAGCAGCATCCCGGCCGCCACGAAGATCAATCCCGGTGCCACATACCAGCGGTTCACCAGTCCGGAGATCACGGCGTAGCCCAGGACCAGCAGGGTCAGCGCGAACGCGGTATCAGAGCCCATCGGCTGGGTAGCCCTCTCGTCGTTGACACTGCGCCGGCGGTGAAGAAGTGCGAGTAGATCGCGCCGTCAGCGCAGTGTCAACGCAAAGGGGTCAACGCTAAGGAGTCAACGCTAAGGAGTCAACGCTGAGGGGTCATCAGGGCAGCGCGCCGGGGCTGAACTCCTCGAGCATCTCGGTGACCAGGGCCGCGATCGGCGAGCGCTCGCTGCGCAGCAGCGTGATGTGGGCGAACAGCGGATGCCCCTTGAGCTTCTCGATCACCGCGGCCACGCCGTCGTGACGGCCGACCCGCAGGTTGTCGCGCTGGGCGACGTCGTGGGTGAGGACCACCCGCGACCCGGCACCCAACCGCGACAGCACGGTCAGCAGCACGTTGCGTTCCAGCGACTGGGCCTCGTCGACGATGACGAACGAGTCGTGCAGCGAACGCCCACGGATGTGGGTCAACGGCAGCACCTCGAGCATGCCGCGGCTGAGCACCTCTTCGAGCACGGCCGGGCTGGCCAGCCCTTCCAGGGTGTCGAAGACGGCTTGGGCCCACGGGCCCATCTTCTCGCTCTCGCTGCCGGGCAGGTAGCCCAGGTCCTGGCCGCCGACCGCGTACAGCGGGCGGAACACCACGACCTTGCGTTGTGTCCGGCGTTCCAGCACGGCTTCCAGGCCGGCACACAGCGCCAGCGCCGACTTGCCGGTGCCCGCCTTGCCGCCGAGTGAGACGATGCCCACGGACTCGTCGAGCAGCAGATCCAGTGCTACGCGTTGTTCGGCCGACCTTCCCCGGAGGCCGAACACTTCGCGGTCACCGCGGACCAGCTGCACCCGCTTGTCGGCGTTCACCCGGCCCAGCGCATGCGAGCTGCCGCCGAGAAGCCGAACACCGGTGTGACACGGCAGATCCCGGGCGGCGGCCAGATCCACTTCGCCGTCGGTGAACATACCGTCGATGTCCTCGGCCGACACGTCGAGCTCGGCCATTCCGGTCCAGCCGGAGGTCACCACGTCCTGCGCGTGGTATTCGTCGGCGGGCAAGCCCACCGCTCCCGCTTTCACGCGCAGCGGAATGTCCTTGCTGACCAACGTGACTCGTTTGCCCTCGGCAGCCAGGTTGGCCGCACACGTGAGGATGCGGGCGTCGTTGGTGTCGGTACGGAAGCCGGCAGGCAACACCGTCGGATCGCTGTGGTTGAGCTCCACCTGCAGCGTACCGCCATGAGTGCCAACAGGAATGGGTTGGTCGAGGCGACCGTGTTCTATTCGCAGATCATCGAACATGCGTAGTGCCTGGCGTGCGAACCAGCCGAGCTCGTGATGGTGGCGTTTGGCCTCCAGCTCACTGATCACAACCAGGGGAACAACAACCTCATGTTCGGCAAACCTGGTGCAGGCCCAGGGATCCGAGAGCAGAACGGACGTGTCGAGCACGTAAGTCCGAACCGGCGAATTGTTCACGTGGCGCTCCTCGACTCCAGCGGCCCCGCGGAGATATTTCGGCGGGCGCTGCGGCACCAGGACCGGGGCCGGTCCCGTCGTAGTAGCTACGAGAAGAACCGCCCGGACAGCAGAGCAAGTTGCTAGCCATCGACTGCGACGCTACCCCCGTCACGGCGATCTCGCCGGGCGGACGCGCCGCATACAAAATGGCTAACGCGTTACGAAACCGGCCAGCTCGGGCACGTCGGCAAGTCCCAGCTCGACGATCTCGTCGGAGATCACCTGTCGTAGCTGTTCGGCGCCGAAGATGCCGGCCTCGGCGACGGTGGCGCGCTTGTCGGCGTAGGCCTCGATATCGGCTCCGGGAACATCGAGTGCCTCGGCGCGCGCCGCAATCGCCCGCAGCGTCTCGTCCTCGTCGTAGTCCAGGCACCAGCGCAGCAGGTTGGTGAAGAACATCTCGTGGCGTTCCTCGTCGAGCGCGATTCGGCCCATCAAGGCCTTGAGCACCGGCTCGTCGATCTGCTCGGCCAGTCGGCGGCCGAACATCGCGTACGACCGCTCGAAGAGGGCCATGAACGCGATGGTCTCGATCTGCGTCAGCTGCTTGGCGGTGTAACCCTTGACGACGTGCTCGACCCGCACGTCTTCGTTGGCCGTGGGATCGAAGTTGCGGGTCACCACCAGGTAATTGCGCAGCACCACGGCATGCAGGTGCTCCTCGGCCGTCCAGCGGCCGATCCAGCGACCCCATTTCCACTCGAGCACGAAGTGCTCGACGAGCTCGCGGTGGTAGGCAGCGAGGTTGTCCTTGGTGATCAGCAGGATTTCCAGGGCATCGACGACGTGCTTGGGCAGCGTGACCTCCGACTGATCCCAGTCGGTGCCGCCCAGGAAAGCGAAGTCCTTACCCTCGTCGAACGGCACATAGTCGTGGGCGAACCACGGGTCTTCGGTCGCGAGGTGTCGCTGGAGATTTTCGGCGACGGCCGGCTCAATGTCCAACGTGAACGCATTGGCAACGGGTGTCTCAGCCATGAGTTAACCGTAACCCGAGTTCACATCTTCTTTGAAATCGGCGGGAGCGTGTCAAGGAAGTGATGACCTAAGTCCTTTCGGGGTGTCGTCGCACGCGGTCGTCGTCAGGTGAAAGGCGTCGTCAGAACCGATCTTCGCTCGATGACGAGGCCAGGGCGATCGTGTCGAACGGCGAGACGAGTGCCGCGGTGGCATCGCTGACGCCCGCGACGACAGCCGACCCGGACCCCACCGGGACGTCTGTGCGGAGTTCCTGGACCGTGGAGGCGACGTCGTGCGCTTCGTCTACCGCAGGCGGGGAGGTCACCGCGGCCCCGATGCCGGCTCCGAGGACGACGAGCGCGGGAGTCACGAACGGTTGCAACAACGGCATGCTCGGGCACCTCGGAGGCTAGACAAACTCATAGACCCTCGAAGCGTACCGGCGGCCCCTCGTGTGTACGCCACCGGCAGCAAATCGTGTGTCGCGCCGATACCGGCCGGCCCACCTGCGCCAATTGACTCAGACGGTAATTCCGGGCACCGCTCGAGCGAACAGCTACAGCGTCAGCCCCGGGTACAGCGGGTTGGCGGCCAGCAACTCCGACGCGGCGGCCTGCACCCGGTCGGCGGTGCCGTCGGTCAGGACGTACTTGGCTTTCGACGGGCCGGCCGAGGCCTGCGTGGGCTCGGTGTTGGACAGCACCTCGACCACCAGCTCGGCCACGCGATCGAACTCGGTGGCACCGAAGCCACGGGTGGTCAGCGCCGGCGTGCCGAACCGGATGCCGCTGGAGTACCAGGCTCCATTGGGATCCGCCGGGATCGAGTTGCGGTTGGTGACGATGCCGGAATCCAGCAGGGCCGACTCCGCCTGCCGGCCGGTGAGACCGAACGACGTGACGTCCAGCAGCACGATGTGGTTGTCGGTGCCGCCGGTGACCAGGCGGGCGCCGCGCTTGAGGAAGCCTTCGGCCAGCGCCTTGGCGTTGTCGGCGATGTTCTGGGCGTAGAGCTGGAACGACGGCTGACGGGCCTCGGCCAGGGCGACGGCCTTGGCGGCCATCACGTGCGACAGCGGCCCGCCCAGCACCATCGGGCAACCCTTGTCGACAGCGGGGGCGTATTCCTCGGTGGCCAGGATGAGCCCGCCGCGAGGCCCACGCAGCGACTTGTGCGTGGTGGTGGTGGTGACATGCGCGTGCGGCACCGGATCCTCGTCGCCGGTGAACACCTTGCCCGCGACCAGACCGGCGAAGTGCGCCATGTCGACCATCAGGGTGGCTCCGACCTCGTCGGCGATCTCACGCATCTTCGCGAAGTTCACCCGGCGCGGGTAGGCGGAGTAGCCGGCGACGAGCACCAGCGGCTTGAACTTGCGGGCGGCGGCAGCCACCACGTCGTAGTCCAGCAGCCCGGTTTCGGGATCGGTGCCGTACTGGCGCTGGTGGAACATCTTGCCGGAGATGTTCGGCCGGAAGCCGTGCGTGAGGTGGCCGCCGGTATCCAGCGACATCCCCAGCAGCCGCTGGTTGCCCAGCTTGGCGCGCAGGGATTCCCAGTCCGCCTCGGACAGGTCGTTGACGTGCTTGGCGCCGAGTTCGGCCAGTCCGGGCGCTTCGATGCGGGTGGCCAGGATCGCCCAGTAGGCAACGAGGTTGGCGTCGATCCCGGAGTGCGGCTGGGCGTAGGCGTAGGGAGAGCCGAACAGCTCGCGGGCGTGCTCGGCGGCCAGCGCCTCCACGGTGTCGACGTTCTGGCAGGCGGCGTAGAACCGGTGGCCGATGGTGCCCTCGGCGTACTTGTCGGAGAACCAGGTGCCCATGGTCAGCAGCACGGCCGGTGAGGCGTAGTTCTCACTGGCGATCAGCTTCAGTGAATCTCGTTGATCGGCAAGCTCTTTACGGGTCGCGGCAGCGATCCGTGGCTCGACGGACTCGATGACCTTCAGCGCGGCCTGATAGGCCTGGCTCGCCGTGGCGGCATATTCGGCGCCGGGCGCGACGGAAGCGGTGGTGACGGACTCTGCAGTCATGCGCTCAAGGGTAGTCGGCGCCTTCGCGCGCCGGGACGCGACCTTGAGCCGCCGGTCAGGCCACCCGCAGACTGGACGGGATCAAAGGCTCGTCGAGCAACCGGCCGAACTGCCGGGTGAGGCTGACGTCGGCGGGCCGGGCCTCCAGCCACGCCCGCAGCAGGCGGTACCCCTCGACATAGGTGCTGGTGTAGGCCCGCCACAGCGGTGACGACAGGAACCGCAACGACTGCCGGGCGCGCGCGTCGTTGACCAGCAACCAGCGCTGCAGGAAAGCCGCCACGTCGTCGACATCACGATGCTCGTCGTGCAGCATCAGTGCCGCGTCCTGGCGCACGTCCGCCAGCGCCGCCGAGGCCGCCGAGATCTTCTCGGCCCGTTCTCCGTCGAACTTCAGCCCGAGGTCGGCGTAGATCTCGGCCGCCCAGGACCCCCACCCCGGGCCGACCACCGCGTACAGCGCCAGATCGGCCAGCCCTTCGGCCATCAGACACTGCGGCGTGTTCACCAGGAAGATCGTCTGCTCCAGCTGGTTCTGCTTGTCCACCAGGCCGGCTTCCTTGCGGCAGTGCTCGGTGTGATGGCCCGGGTAGGACTCGTGTGCCACCAGCCTCGGCAGGTTGGACATGTGCTGTTTGAGGTCGGCGTTGACGGCCACCGTCGACCGGTAGTCGCCCTCGTAGTAGTTGAAGCCCGACCAGGGCTTGTCGGTGACGATCTCGTAGGTGATGGTCTCGCGGCTGTCGAGCGGGAACTCCGTGCGCACCCGGTCGCGCAGGGCGCTGGAGAAGGCGTCGATGCACTCCCCCAGCCGCTCCGGCGGAATCTCCTCGCCTGCGCGGTAGGCATGCATCCGGAGGGCCAGTGGACCGGTGCCGCCGAGTGCGTCGTCGAGTTCGGCATGGGCTTCGCGGTAGCGGTCCGGATCGCCCTTGGTGATGGTGACGTCGAAGTAGTCGCGGACCTCGTCGACGAAGCCGACGGGCTCGCCGGCGAATTTGCGTCCGGCGCACGCGAGCGCGCGCAGGTGCGCACCCAGGTAGTCGACGCGCGCCGGGGTGAACGAGGCGTC
This sequence comes from Mycobacterium sp., assembly GCA_040512325.1. Lineage (GTDB taxonomy): Bacteria > Actinomycetota > Actinomycetes > Mycobacteriales > Mycobacteriaceae > Mycobacterium. The sequence goes on from JBEVFK010000023.1 coordinate 12,596, forward strand.
CAGCGGCACCTCGGGCAGCGCGTCGAGGAGCCGCTGGGCCTGCCGGACCAGATCGGCCGGCTCAGGTGCCGGCTCACCTGCGACGGCGTGCCGCAGGGCCGGGTCCCCGGTGAAGGAATCGACGTAGCCCTCTTCGACGCGATCGAATCTCAGGCCGAGCAACAGATACTCGCGGATCAGGGTGGCGGGCTCCATGTTTATTAACGGTAGCGGCCACCTGGCGATGGTGTGGACGAGGGAATGGGGTATGAACTACCCATGGCGCGCCTGAGCGAGCCGAGCCCCTACGTGGAGTTCGACCGAAGTCAATGGCGCTCGCTGCGTATGTCGACGCCGCTGAAGCTGACCGAAGAAGAAGTGCTGGGGCTGCGCGGCCTCGGCGAGCAGCTCGACCTGCTGGAGGTCGAAGAGGTCTACCTTCCGTTGGCCCGGTTGATCCACCTGCAGGTCGCTGCCCGTCAGCGCCTGTTCGCGGCCACCGCGGAGTTCCTCGGGGAACCCCAGCAGAATCCCGACCGGCCGGTGCCGTTCATCATCGGGGTGGCAGGCAGCGTCGCGGTGGGCAAGTCCACCACCGCCCGTGTGCTGCAGGCGCTGTTGGCCCGCTGGGGTCACCATCCCCGCGTCGACCTGGTCACCACCGACGGTTTCCTCTACCCCAACCATGAACTGGTCCGGCGAAACCTGATGCACCGCAAAGGCTTTCCCGAAAGTTATGACCGGCGTGCCTTGATGCGGTTCGTCACGTCGGTGAAGTCGGGTGCCGAAGAGGTGGCGGCGCCGGTGTACTCGCATCTGCTCTACGACATCGTGACCGACGAGCAGCACGTGACCCGTCATCCCGACATCCTCATCCTGGAGGGGCTCAACGTCCTGCAGACCGGGCCGACGCTGATGGTCAGCGACCTGTTCGACTTCTCCGTCTACGTCGACGCCCGCATCGAGGACATCGAGCAGTGGTACGTGTCGCGCTTCCTGGCGATGCGGGCCGGCGCCTTCGCCGATCCGGCCTCGCACTTCCACCACTACGCCACGCTCACCGACGAGCAGGCCCTGTTCGCCGCGCGCGACATCTGGCATTCGATCAACCGGCCGAACCTCATCGACAACATCCTGCCCACCCGGCCGCGCGCCACCCTGGTGCTGCGCAAGGACGCCGACCACTCGATCAACCGCCTGCGCCTCCGCAAACTGTGATTTGTGGAGCCTCCGCGGCGGTGAGCGCCGGTGAGACTCCACAAATCGCGAAACCTGCGCGACGTAACCTCTTCCGTCGCGCTTGTCATCAGGTCATACGCCTCACCCCCGCGTACTGAGCCACCGCGAAGGCCGCGGTGTAGGCGGCACTGGCCAACAGGGCCGCCACTCCGAAACCGGTCAGCGGCAGCGCACCCGAGGCCACCACGGCGACGGCGGCCACCGTGCAGACCAGATTGGCGATCACCACACCGATGCCGGCCCGGCGCACCGACCGCAGTCCGGCCAGTTGATAGACCACCACGCCGTAGAGCACCAGGGCCGCCCCGGTGACGTACTCCTGGGTGGGGGTCAACCCGGTCAGCGTCGAGGCGGGTCCCGCCACCGCGGCCAGCGCCACACCGAACAGTCCGGTGACGGTGGCGTCCAGTCGGAGGGCGAATCGCAGCAGGGAATCTGATGTTCGGGTGCTGATGGCGGTCACGGGAGCTCCTCACTGAGCAGATGGGGGACGAATCACCATCGATGCTGCTCAGCGGCCACTGCCAGGTCGACACCCGGCACTGCCATGTACTGCCACTACTCGTAGGTGACCGGCATCCGGGCGCGCAGATCGGCGGCGATCAGCCGGGCCGCGGCGTTCTGCCAGTTGTGCAGCGAGCGCTGCGGCACCTCGGTGACAAACCACTGCCAGGCCTGACGGGCGATGGGGTCGAGCCCGGCCGCGGTGGCGTTCTGCGCGTACGCCCGCACACCGACGACGTAGGGGAAGTACAGGCAGTTGTAGTAGCGCCACTCCTCGGTGGTGCCGAAATCGGCGCCGTCACGCGGCTTGAGCGCGGCGATCCGATCGGCCAGGACGGCTTTGAGTTCGGCGGCCCGCTCCAGCGGCTGATCGGGCGCTCCGCGGGCGGCCAGCCGGTCATCGATCAGCGGCAGCGCGGTCAGCGGGCTGGCGACCAGCTTGGACAGATCGCCGT
>JBEVFK010000024.1:0-24603 GCA_040512325.1 Mycobacterium sp.
CACGACGCCGAGCAGGTGGTCGACGCGCTGGTGAGCTTCTCCCGGTACGCGGTGCCGCAACCACTGCTGGTCGACATCGTCGACACCATGGGCCGTTACGGGCGGTTGCAGCTGGTCAAGAGCCCCGTCCACGGCCTGGTCCTGGTGAGCCTGGACCGCGCAGTCCTCGAGGAGGTGCTGCGCAACAAGAAGATCGCGCCCATGCTGGGTGCCCGCATCGACAACGACACCGTGATCGTCCATGCCAGCGACCGCGGCAACATCAAGCAGATCCTGCTGAAGATCGGCTGGCCCGCCGAAGACCTGGCCGGCTACGTCAACGGCGAGGCACACCCGATCTCGCTCGCCCAGGACGGCTGGCACCTGCGCGATTACCAGGAGATGGCCGTCGACTCGTTCTGGGCCGGCGGTTCGGGCGTCGTGGTGCTGCCCTGTGGGGCCGGCAAGACGCTCGTGGGCGCGGCCGCGATGGCCAAGGCCGGAGCGACGACGCTGATCCTGGTCACCAACACCGTCGCCGGGCGGCAGTGGAAGCGTGAGCTGATCGCCCGCACGTCGCTCACCGAAGAGGAGATCGGCGAGTACTCCGGTGAGCGCAAGGAGATCCGGCCGGTCACCATCGCGACCTATCAGGTGATCACCCGCCGCACCAAGGGCGAGTACAAGCATCTGGAGCTGTTCGACAGCCGCGACTGGGGCCTGATCATCTACGACGAGGTGCACTTGCTGCCCGCGCCGGTGTTCCGGATGACCGCCGATCTGCAGTCGCGGCGCCGGCTCGGTCTGACGGCCACCTTGATCCGCGAGGACGGCCGCGAGGGCGACGTGTTCTCGCTGATCGGACCCAAGCGGTACGACGCGCCGTGGAAGGACATCGAGGCCCAAGGGTGGATCGCCCCCGCGGAATGCATCGAAGTGCGCGTGACGATGACCGACAACGAGCGGATGCTCTATGCGGTCGCCGAACCGGAGGAGCGCTACAAGCTCTGTGCCACCGCACGGTCCAAGATCGCGGTGGTCAAGTCCATCCTGGAGCGCCACCCCGATGAGCCGACGCTGGTCATCGGCGCGTATCTCGACCAGCTCGACGAACTGGGTACCGAGCTGAACGCCCCGGTGATCCAGGGATCGACGAAGAACGCCGAACGCGAGATCCTCTTCGACGCGTTCCGCAGGGGCGAGGTGCGCACGCTGGTGGTGTCCAAGGTGGCCAACTTCTCCATCGACCTGCCGGAAGCATCTGTGGCGGTACAGGTTTCGGGCACCTTTGGTTCACGACAGGAAGAGGCCCAGCGGCTGGGCCGGCTGCTGCGTCCGAAAGCCGACGGCGGCGGCGCCGTGTTCTACAGCGTGGTGGCGCGTGACAGCCTCGACGCCGAGTACGCCGCGCACCGACAGCGCTTCCTCGCCGAGCAGGGCTATGGCTATGTCATAAAGGACGCCGACGACATGCTGGGCCCGGCCATTTGACGGTGCGCCGGCCGGTCCCCGTCGATGAGCCAGGTTGGCTTGATGGCGAAAGACCAGACGGCGCCCGTCAATCCGTCGGTGTTGCTTGCCACGGGGTGGCAGACCGTGCACCCGCTCAGTGACGAGGAGTTGGCCCCTGGCCGTTGTTCTTCGCCGATGCCTCGGGACAACTACGTAAATGTGTTGAGCCACGAGGTGGCGCGCGGCCAAAAGCAGGACATCCCCACGAAATCCGCCTAGGCGAACACTGCGGTGTTGGTCCGTATCTTGCTGGAAGCATGGTGGGGAAAACCAGTGTGGGAGATGCCCGCGTCCCCGCGGAGGCTATGTCGCGACGGGTTGTGCCCGGAGGCGCCCACGGGTGAATGACCTGTCTGCACAAGCTCCTCTTCGCCGCGGTCTTAGGAAGTCGAATACACCAACCAGCACAGCGGAGGCAGGCCATGAGTTACGAAGCCAGCCGGCGATCACAGCCGTCTGAGACCAGGCTGGAATCCGAGATCTTCGGCAGCGACGACCGCCAACTCGTGACAAACACTTTGCAGATACCGTTCCGCTTCGTCTGCTGCCTGGCCTTCGAAGTCGTGAACCCCACCAACGGAAACAGGCTCGCGCTGCGCGGTTCGGGGACATTGATCGGGGAACGCCACGTCTTGACGTGTGCCCACAACGTTCTTGATGACTACTCGAATCGAACTCTTCCGATCCGCTACGTCAGTTCGACGAACATGCTGGTCGCACCGGCGCGCAACGATCGGGATCTGCCTGGCGACGTGTCCGCGGTCAGAACGGCACGAGTGGCTCCTCAGTGGCAAGCCGCGGCGAACCGGCAGACAGCCAATGGCAACGTGCAGCGCGTCGCTGGTCCTGTGCAGGCCGACTTCGCCCTGCTGACCCTGGACACTCCACTGGGCGCCAGATTGCCGCTGGCCCCGGTGACCATGCAACTGCCGGCCCCGCCACTGGGCTGGTGGGGTCACCCGCGATCCGGCGGGAACACTCGGATCAGGGCATACGACGCCGCATTGCTGCAGAGACTTCGCCGGCAGAACGTCACAGTGAATCTGTCCGGTTACCCGATCGACAAATGCCGCGGCCGACCCGCCTTCAGAGCAGCCACGCCCGCCGAACTGGCCGGCTGCACCGGCCACATTCCGGGAAGTCCGGAGTGGCGGGACCAGGGCTCAACCCAGTGGTTCTCCACGGGTCGGCTGATCGAGCCCGCTCAAGCGCCGGGTCTCATGACATTCGACGCAGATTCCGCCAAGGGCCACAGCGGTGGGCCGGTCTGGCTCAACTGGCAGGGACACCGAAACCTGGTCGCCATCAACACGGGCGGGTTTCCCCGTCTCACCGCACCTTTCGACATCGTCGCCAACCAGGGCGTACGGGTCACAGCACCCCTGCTGCAGCAGCTGCGCACCTGGATGAGGCAGGACCGCGTGCAGCCCGGGTTCTGAGGCAACCGACTTTGTGAAACCCTTCGAGCGCGGTTCTCCTCAGCGATATCGTCGACCATGGGCGGCACAGAGATTGGGGGGCCCAATGGTCGTCGCCGTGGATCACGATCACACGTATTCAACACGGTCGGCTCACCCGGATCGCCGGGTGGGGACTTTGGCTGGCCCACTTCTTGCAGCAGAGACGGCAGGCTAGATCTCCTGGCGCTCAGCCAGTTTCACGGAAGGGAAAACTCTCGTGACGGATTATCGGTTCGAGATCGTGAAGCGAGCGAAGGGCCGCTTCTCCTGGGTGTTCGCCGAAGGTGACGGTGGCCGGCGTCGTGTACTGGCGCGCGCTGATCGCGACTACCGCAACAAGAAGCGAGCAAAGGAGGCCATCGAGACCGTCCGACGTCGGGCGAGCGGCGCCGACGTCGTCTCGCCCGTTCGTTCGCCGAATGACACCGACTTGCCGGCCACCAGTTTCGAGTTCGCCGAGGACGTCCTGCCCCTCCCCGTCGTCTCGGGGCAGCGGCGACGCGCCGAGGCTAAGAGAAAACGGACGAGATCGAAACCACCTACAGCACAACAGGATCAGTCGTCATCCAGCACCGACGACGCCATGCTTGCACGCGGTGCCGCTCGGGTCATCGCCGCAGATCTCGATGCACCCGATACGAGCGAGACGAATTCACCTCGCGCCACTGCTGCCCCGGTCCGTCGTCGTCCCGCAAAGAAGTCAGCGCCCACTCCCCCCACCCCGGCGACCAGAACACGCTGAAGTTACCGCGCTCCACGCAGATGATCGCGTCATCTGACCTCGCACCGGCCGCGGAAGCGCCGATGGACAGCTGGATCAAGTTCATCGGAGTACCAGCACCGGCGGCTCGGTCCATGCTGAGTCACTTTGGTGCACTAAATGTTCAACTCCGCGACCACGGTGCTCCCGGGCGGCCACGCAACGGCGTGGTGGCGTTTGCCTCCATGACGGCGGAGGTGACCGACTTCATTCACCAAGTCATCAGCGAACGGCCGGAACGGATCGTCGCGGTGTGTACCTCCGGGCATCTTCTGCAGGGAGACGAGGACTGGCAGTTGTTGCGCGCAGGCGCGTCGGACGTCCTTGTCTGGCGCGATCCAGCGGGCGCCGCACAGCATGTCGCCGCCCGGTTGCGCCGGTGGCGGACGATCGACCACCTGGTCGGGTGCCGGCACATCCACGACTTCTTGGTGGGCGACAGCCCGGCGTGGCAGAAAGTGCTGCGTGAGGCTGTCGAGGTCGCCCATTTCACCGATGCCCCGGTCTTGGTGACGGGCGAGAGCGGAACCGGAAAGGAACGCGTCGCCCAACTCATCCATGAGCTCGATCCGCGGCCCAAGAAGAACAAACTCGTTGTCCTGGATTGCAGTACCGTCGTCCCGTCGCTGTCCGGAAGTGAATTTTTCGGCCACGAGAAAGGTGCGTTCACCGGCGCCGCGGCAGCCAGGGAAGGGGCATTCGAGCTTGCGAACGGCGGCACTCTGTTCCTCGACGAGGTGGGCGAGCTCTCCGTGGCGCTGCAGGCGGAACTGCTGAGGGTGATCCAGGAAGGCACCTTCAAGAGGGTCGGAAGCAACATGTGGAGGAAGAGCACTTTCCGGCTGGTCTGCGCCACCAATCGGGATGTAGCCACCGAACAGGCCAACGGCACCTTCCGCAATGATTTCTACTACCGCATCGCCGGGTGCCGGATTCACCTTCCGAGCCTTCGAAACCGGCCCGACGACGTGCTCCCACTGTTCCGGCATTTCTTTCGCCAGGTGTATCCCGACCGTGAGCCCCCTGACATCGAGAACGGAGTGCGTGATCTGCTCGTCAACCGTGCGTATCCCGGGAACGTGCGTGACTTGCGGAGTCTGGTCCTGCGGATCGCCCATCGCCACCTCGGCGACGGAATAGTCACTGTCGGTGACGTCCCAGAACAAGAGCGCCCGGACGCTGCCAGAACCCTACCGACCGGCGACAACGACGGCATGGAGCAGAGCGTCGCCCGACGGCTCGCGCGGGGCGCCACGCTCGAGGACGTCACCGCGGCAGCGACGGACGCCGCGATCCGGCTGGCGCTCGATGAAGTGGACGGCAACCTTCACCGTGCCGCCGAGAGACTCGGAGTGCCGGATGCTGCGCTCGTGGAGTGGCGGTATCTCCGGCTGACGGGTGGCGCTTAGCCTACGGTGTAACGCACGGCCGAGGCCATCGTCCTGCCCCGCGAGACAGGCTGATCCCGCCGTGCCGGTTCACGCGCCGAGTGCGTGAGGCGCAGGAAGTTTCCGGCCAGCACCAGCGCCCTCGCCGGGGGCGGCAAGTGCAGCAACTCGATCTTGGCCAGCTCAACACCAGGGTGCAGCCAGGGACCATCCGAGCCGAAGAGCACCTTGTGCGGACCGGCCCGTTCGATCGCTCGTTGGAGCAGATCGAAACGTCGGACGCCGGAGGTGTCGGTATGGATATTCGGCTGCCTGGCCAGCAGATCGATGAACGTCAGCTGCGCACTCCAGTCGTCAGCGAAACTACCGAGGTGCGGGATGATGAAGTTCACGTCCGGGTACTCCATGGCCAGCAATTCGGCAACCGAGACCTCGCCCACCGGGTCATAGAGCACCGGCATGCGCAGGCGGCGCGCCGCCTCGCAGACTTCCCGGGTGATCCGGGCATCGTGCCTGTGCACTTTGATCCCGCAGAATCCGAAGGCTGCCAACGTATGTCGCACCATGGGTAGAACCCGGGTGCGGTCCCGGTCGGCGTGGACGAAGGCGAACCCGTAGAACCGAGCGGGCCGCCGGGTGACGATCCGGCCGACCTCCTCGTTGGCGACTGCATAGTCCGAGTGGAACGCGGCGAACAGGTTTGACCGCCCGATGCCCGCCTCGTCGCAGCGCCGCAAGTAGCGGCCGAGCCGAGCCCGTGTGTCCCACGGTCCGCTGAACCCGTCACCGGGTCCCGCATGGCAATGGGCGTCGATGATCGGCGTCGGTCGCGTGGCCGAGGCATCGTCGTCGCCGTCGCGCGCCACCTCAGCCGCGATGTGCCAGATGGCGGCGACGGAGGTGGAACGACGGGATGACGGGATCCGCTCGACGGATCAGATCGACACCGGTGACGGCCCGATAGGCGTGGGTGTATCGCTGAACCTCTGAGCGCCAGTATCGAGCCCAGTTGGCGGCCGAGTCAGGCTGGTTCTCCTGGGTCCAGTTTCCGAACCGGATGCTCAGCAGCAGCTGTTCTCCGAACACGGCGAGGTCCCGGAAGTGCAGCACCGCGGTGTCCGACCACCCTTGGAGCCTGTTCATCGCCTCTACCCGGCTGATCCACGGCTCGGGTTCGACGGCCATGGTCCGGGTTGGTAGGAACTCCCGCAGCTCTGGGCGGGCCAGGATCCACTGGTTCATCAACATCTCGTGCCGGGCCGTCCACGGCAGGTCACCGTACTGGTTGTGCGCTCCTTGGGACAGGATCATGTGAGTTTCCTTCAACGCATTCAGCACGCCGAACCCATCGGCGATCACGGTCGTGTCGTCATCGCGTCTGAAGAACTCCGCGCACACCGAAAGCAGGTTGTGATACGACTCGATGAATCGGGACCGGGAGTCTGCACCGCGAACCGGCGGGCCCGCCTTGGACGACGGCACCACACCGTAGGCATGGTCATACTCGTAGGCCAGCCGGGTGCTCGTCAGCCGGTGCTGAGCATCTTGGATCCAGCCCCAGAGAAGATTGCTCAACGGCCGTAATGGATCGATCTCCAGTCCTGCCAACGGATCACGGCCAGATGGCGCTCGGGTTCTGTTCTGGAACCGCAATGCGATCACGTTGATCGTCCGCACCAGGTTGCCCTCTTCGTGCCAATACGACCAGAGCAACTCGAGGAAGCACGGGTAGGCCAACTTCTCGGCGATGATTCCCTGACAGATGTCGGCCGCTTCCTCGTCGCCGTCGGTTCCGACGATCGGGACGTCGCGCAACTGTCGGCGAATCAGTCCCAAATACGGTAGGACACTGAGGAACTCCCCGTCGCCCGCAGCCACCCGGGTCAGGTAGCAGGCCATTTCCCGTTCGAGATCACCCTGGGCTACCGTCCGGTTCAGGCGGCGGCTCTCCTCGTCAAGGTCGGCGTCGCTGAAGTCGTCGAGGTCGACGCCGCAGTGAGTCATGAGGAAGACCTCGGTCGCCGCCTTGAGCAACCGGTATCGGTCGACGTTGGGGAACGGCAGCGCGGTCCTGCGGTTGATCTTTCGTAGGTGGTGCCGGGTGTCGTTGCTGCGCAGGCTGTCGATGCCGGGACGTCCGGCGCACATCACCACTTCGAGGAACTGGCTGTAGCGGTCGAATCCGATCGAGTTCGTACTGTTGCGAATCCTGCTCCACAGCACTTGATCTGGCGTGGGCGGCACGGCGGCACGCTTCAGGGTGACCGCGACATCGTCGCCGGCGGCGAATGGTCGCGCCAGCACCTCGATCGGGTTGGACAGTTCCTCGAATGGCTCGTCGGTGACCTGCGATTCGCGGTCTGCCCGGGTCAGCCGGATCCCGACGTACCAGAGTCCGACGTTCATCGAACTGGTCTCCAATGTGGCTGTCAGCTCTTTTTCGTCGGTGGTCAGCTCGATCTGGGACCCAGTGACCGTGGTGACACCGGTCAGCGAAATCTGAACGCCCTGCCGTCGTATCTTCTCCGGACCGACGACATACCACTCGATGTCGTAGGTACCTTCGGCGTCTTCGAACGCAAGCACCTTTGCACTTATGTTGACTGTCCCGCCTACGGTAGTCCGCAACGGCACTGCCGCGACGGTGGCACTGATGTCTTTGTCCATCGTTTTCTCCAATCAGATGGCGGTGAGTAACCGCTGGGGCCTGGCGGGGGGTTCGGTCCAAAATGTGGGCTGCCCCAGGAACATTCCGATATCGGAGCGGGTGGTGGCGCGGGCCGTCTCGAGCGCGCTGGTCACCGCCCATCCCGTGATCAGGCGCCGCAGTAGGTGGCCTTCGCGCTCGGGTGTCAGCCACCCGCTGGCTCGGGCCTGACCGACGACGGCGAACGCCAGTGTGGGTGGTGTGAGCACCATCCGGCCCGGGTTCATCTCCCAGTCGAGGAAGCGACGAAGTAGGGGCTCTCGGTGCAGATGCGAGCTGCGCAGCGCCTCCCCGAGTGTGCGACCGCGGAGTTGGGCGGGGCGATGGTCGACCAGCACGGTGATGAGGTGGGGCATGGTGGTCTGTAGGTCGGCGACGGTTTTCACGACTTCTGGACGGACACCGGACAGCGGGTACATGGCACGCCAGGTGGCAGCCAGCCGACGCCATTGCGGGTCCGGGTAGAGGCGGTCCCCGACGGCGCAGCTGAGCAGCACCCGCAGCCAGGGCATCGGATGTGGGTCGTCGTCAGGTGGCCGGAAGACGAAGCCGCGGGGAAGGCTGACCAGGCTGATGAGTCCGAGTGTCGACCCGATGCCAATTTTGCTGATCGACCAGTAGTCGGCCACGATCTCGGAGATCCAACGGTCCCACAGAACCCACGTCTGCCCCAGCCGACCCACCGACCGGGGACGCAATTCCGGGCGTAACGACTCCACGAGCCCGAGCAGTGCAGCGCCTTGGTGGCCTACCTCGTGCACCATCGACGAGGCTATGCCGTATCCGATCATCCGCTCGCGAGGTATTCGGATCAGTGCTACTGGATTGTCCCCGCCGCCTGGCAGCCTCGTCCGGGCCCGGCGGATCGAGCCACCGAGCCCGCGGTGCAGCGAGCACACCACCGGTGGACCGTCGAAGGGCCTGCCGGGCAGCAGGAGTGCCTCGGCCGCGGCGACGTCGAGCCCGGCGAGCAACACGCCGTCGCTGGTCTCGCTGCGCTGCGTGATCACTTCGGAGAACAGGTCGAACTGCGACAGGGCGTTCTGGAATCGCTGTCGCAGCAACCAGAACCGGCGTTGTTGTTCCGCCGCCGGCGCGTGCGCTCCGGCCGCCCGAAGCCAGCGCAGGAACGCGTGGGCCGCCGCGTGCACCTCCCCCCGACCGGTGATGAGATGTTGCTCGATACCCGAAAGTGCCTCAGGGGAGAGCGCGGCCGCGGCAACACTGGTCTCCTGGAGCACAAACGGTTTGACCGACGCGAGCCTCGTGAGAAGCGCGCGGGCCTCCTGTTCCAGGAGCCATGCCACGGACGGGTCGGTGGGCATCGACTCACGCGTCCAGCACGATGATCTTGCCGGGGCGCCGAATCCAGCGACCACTGGGTCCGGTGGTCCTGCTCCCGTGGGCCGGCCGATAGTCATATCGACCGAATTCGCTCTGGGCGGGCGGCGGTTCCGCGGGCGGGCCTCCGAGTAGCGGTGCCGGCTCCGGGGGCGACGCACTCGGTGCCGGTGCACCGATCGGCACGGCGACCCAGCGGTAGCCGGGCTGTGGAGGTGGTGGGGGCTCTGCTGCCGGTTCTTGTCCAGGTTCTACCGCCTGCGGGTAGTCGCTAGGCCATCGGGGCCGGTGGCCGTATCGCGGGTATCCCCGCCAGTAACGGCGGGGACCGCGCCGCAGCCCGTAACGACGGTAACCGCCACCATAGCCGCGGTAGCCACCGCGCGGTCGTGTGAGGAGCTGACGGGCAATGGGCGAGACCGCGCGCATGGCACGGCGGAACAGCGGCTGTGCAAATCGTCGCGCGGCTTTGAAAACGGAGAGTTCGCCCACCAGATCCGGCGGGGCGCCAGTCGGTGCTGCTGCCACGTCCTGGGCCGCAGCCGAGGCCAGTCGGACCACTCGGCGAGCGACCTCGAACTGCTGCTCCTCTTCGTTCAATTCGCCCACTTCCATCTCCATTTCGAAGAGCGAACCAGCAGCCGAGCCGATGCGGCGCCCCATCTGAGCTCCGATACCCGGTGCGATCGCGCCACCGATGGCGCCGCCGAAAACCGGCAGGGCAGCCCGCGCCAATGGCTTCAACGCGCTGACCAGAGCCCGACCCTGTGCAGTGTCGGCCGCGCCCTTGACACCCTGCACAATCCGGCCGACCGCGTTCACGATCCGGCCGAGGAACTCCTCCATCTCCTCCTCGTCGGATACTTCGAGCAGGCCTGTGGCGAACTCGCCTTCTTGGGCCGGCGAGAGCACTGATTCGCTCTCCCCGACCTCTGAGCCCAGGACCTCCTGGAAAATCTCGTCCAGAAATTCCAGCTCCGGCTCACCGGCTTCGCCTTCGATCGACTCGCTCTCCCACTCTCCGTATTCACCGTCGAAGTTCGACTCGGATTCCTTCATGAGCCCACCGAGCAGGCCCCCGAGCACTTTGCCTGCAAGTGGAATGAGTGGCAGGAACTGTTCTTCGTACTCGGCTTCGTCGTACTCGGCTTCGTCGTACTCGCCTTCGTCATACTCGCCTTCGTCATACTCGCCTTCGTCGTACTCGGCTTCGTCGTACTCGGTCTCGCCGAACCCGTACTCAGCCTCACCGGATCCGTATTCGGCCTCACCGAACCCGCCGGAACCGTATTCGTCCTCGCGGTCGCCGAATTCGCCGTAGGCACTGCCTGCGCCGTATTCCGCTTCGTCGTTGCAGCGGCAACGCCTACGCCGCCGTTCACCAGATTCCGCAGGCGTTGAGCCTGTTTCAAACATGAGGAACCCCTTTCGTACTAGTCGTGAGGTGACTTCCACGGACCGAACTGTAGAAGCGGGACGCGCTCACCACCGGCGATTCGCCGCATCCCGGGGCAGGCTCGGCGTCGGCGTGTCGACCGGCGTCACGTTTCGGAACAGTCTGTTCAGCAACAGTTTCGGACACCCTGATGCCTTCTCGTGTGCTGTCGGGCATTGATGTGGAGACCGATCCGCGGGCCACCGCGTCGATGGGACCGTTCAGAAACACCTCGAGCTCCGCGTCACCGGTCAGTTCCAACAGCCCGGATGAAAGATCCACTGCGGATGTGGGCATGGGTCTGTGCCTCCGTAGGTGTCCGATGGGAACCGATGTGCCTCTTGAGAACTGCAAGAAACGTGCCATCGCGTGTTCAGCACGGGACCAGTTTGATCTGCTCGACGATGTTGAGAGTTCGAGGATTTCAGTATCAGTCCGAGGACTGGTCCACCGGGACTCCCGCGCGAACCGAGTATCTTTCGGTCCCCACGATGGTCTCTCCAAACCGCCGGCCATCGTGTATCAACTGGCCGACGACCCAGAGCGCGGTGGGACGGCCCGCCTGGTGCCGCATGTTCCGGACCGGGCGCGTCTCATCGTCGGGAACACCTACGGGCCAGGCACTACCCGGACCGACCCTGGCCGCAGATTCGCTGCACGCTGATCGACGAAGAACGCATTCGTCATCTGGTCGAGACCCTGGATCGGACCGACCCAGATCCGCTTCTTCCGCCGCGCATACTGCTCAGTGAATTGCCGCCACTCTTCGTAAGTTCGCGGATATCTTCCGGTGGCGTCGTGGAAGAAAACCCGCGTAGAGGCGAACTCGCTGGCGTTGCCGATGAGATTCGGAATCTGGCCACCCAAGGCTCGCAGTGCGAGTGTTGTTGCACTCTGCGGCAATTGACTCCACGCCCTGGATTGGAGCTCGAGGTGCCGACGTAGTTGACCGCGCGGAATGCTCGTGCCGGGGTAGGTCCCACCGGTACGCACAAAGCTCGCACTGTTCATATGACGCTTCGCTGCACCAGAGCTTTTCAGGCTGGGTTGCAGCGGTGTCGAGTACGCCCGAATGAACTGATGAAAACTCGGGTAGTACTTGTGCGTGAAGAGGGCATAGCGGTTGAACATCGTCCAGATGACCGCCTGGTTCCCCACATCGTTGCGGCCACCCGCCTCACCCACGATGAAACGTGCCGTCCACAAGGCGTCCTGCGCGGTGAATCGATAGGCGAAGCTGCGACCACCCGGATACTCCGCCACCAGTGTTCCGAGGCCTCCGTGTGGCGACGAGGCGGCGCCCGGGAGCGCACGGGAGTTCGGTGCTGGAAACTCGAACAATTGAGGGCTAGAACCGAATCGAGCGCCCATAGCCGATTGATAACTCATGCGTCCCCCTGGGCTCAAGCCTGAAGTCACTACCGGGTTCACCCTGCAAGAAGCAGGCCACACCGACTTGTCGCCCGCTACCGGTTCTGAAACGGCGCTCCGCGAATGCGGTCCTTCAGGTGTGCCGCGGGCACCACGTTGTGATACGCGGCGCTCGACTTCTGGACCACGACATTGGAGGGCGGCGCCACCCTGTCACCGGCCATTCCCGCAAGCAGTGCGGAGTACTGCGCAGTTGAGCTGAGGTAGTGGATATAGAGGCGCGCGTGGGGGTGCCCGATGCCCCATGTCCTCCAGACCTCCTCATCGCAAGGGCTGTAGAGACAATCGAATCCCCAGCATTCACGTATCTTGCTCGAGTATTTGTGCTGCCTGTTCGCGACCGGCCGCATGACCTTGCCGCCGGCCGAATGCGCTGCAAGCACGATGTTCCCAACCTGCGGAGGCCCGCCAGAATGCCGGTACGGTCCGCGTTGTGCCAGTGCGCCAATGACCTGATCGACATACCAATCGAAGCCGCCAGGTCTTGTCAGTTTGCCGGGCTGCGACGAGGGGCCCAGTGTGGGTGCCACGAGGATGACGTTCTTGCCGCTGTCGTTCACTTGTTCCCGGAGGGGAAAATCACGGTGGCGCCAGATGTCGCTGATGGTCGCCGACGAAGAGAGCCCGCTCGGCACCTTCATCCCGTGGAAGTAGATGACCATGTCGACCTGCGCTTGCGGGCGGTAGCCAGTGGGCACGAAGATCCCGGTCATCGGGGTCGCACCCAATTCTCCACCTAGCGTTATTCGTTCGAACTGCGTCGTGCCTGCAGGCTCAACAGCCGAGGGTCTCGCCGGCCGGAACCTCCGGGTTGTCTGCACTTCGCGGCTCGTCCGAGTCGGCGCCTGCAGCGTGGCGCCGTCTCGCCCTGAGGCGATGCGGACGTACAACCCGTCGAGTGAATCATTCAATCGGGGAATGTTTTTCAGCGTCTGCCTGCTGACTCCGAGCGCTTCTTCCAGTGCCCGCGCAGTTGCCGCGTCAAGGCGCCCGGTGCTGGGGATCCTACGACCCAGCACCAGCCCGAGCGCTTCCTGGGAGAATCGCAGGGAGTCCCGCGAGAGCGGCGAGCGGCTACCCCCGCGCCGCATATCGCAGTGGAAATGATCTCGGTGATCCGCGCGATGATAGTCATAGACCGTCGGGAACGACAGCCGCAGGCAGGCATTGATGCGCCGAAGCGATTCGCGTTCGGAGGTGTCCCAGTTGTGCATGATCGTTTCGCGGCCTCCCGAGTTCGCCCAGCGCACCCCCACCAGATCGAAAGCGTCCCCGTAGGAGTGGTTGCTGAGCCTGTTCGTGCCGGTGATACACCGACAGCACGTCGAGCCCGCAGTCAAGATCGCCTCCAACGGCATGCCGAAACGGTTCATGTTGTCCACGAACTGCCTCAGTGCGGCCTGCACCGGGGGCAGGAAGTTCTGTGTCCGCGGCCGCGACCGCTGCGCCACCATGAAGAGTTTCGTCGCCGGATCTCGTCGCACTTCCGAGACGTATTCGAAAGGGACGCCGGAGATTTCCTTGACCGACAGCACTCCGGTCAGTGGAGGGCACATCGGAGCCACCGGACCTGTGCATCGTCCGCCCGGGGCGGCCTTGAGCGCAGCCGGCCTGCCAGGGCGGCCACAGTCGGTCCCGGGACTTTTCCTTTTGTACGGCGGTTTGACCTCGCCGACGGGGGAAGCAATCGATCCGTAGGTGTACATGGCGGTGTTCCTTCAAAGTCTTCACGCACTGACCGACACGGCCCTGAAGGGACCGACCCCACCTGTCCTGCAAGAACGGGGCCACCCTCGGCCGATACTCAGCAGATATCGGGAACCTGTCACCGCAACGAGGCAGCGGAGATTCCTAGGCGGGCCCGATGTTTGGCCACCGTCCGTCGAGCTATCGGGTATCCGGCGTCGCGTAACTGCTCGGCGAGGCGCTGGTCGGAGATGGGCCCGTCGGCTGATTCGAGCAACGTGCGCATCATCGCGTCCACACCGCCTCTCACGGTGAAGAAGCAAGACAATGGCGCAATCGTCCGGTCCGGTAGCAGCACATATTTGTCGGCAACCGTGCGACTCACCGTCGACTCGTGCAGGTCCAGCTCGGCCGCGACTTCAGCGCGAGTGAGCGGCCTGAGTGCCGCGGCACCGCTGACCAGGAAGCATTTCTGGCGCTCCACGGCGTATTCGGCGACCCGACGCAGTGTCTCCCACCGATCGTGGATGAAGGCGATGAACGATTTCGCCTCTGGTACAGACATAGTCCCTGCTGAGACAGAAACGATCGGGCGGACGGTCAATCGGGTCATGGCTGGTTCCACAAGGTCCACTGTGAATTCGCCGGGGATTTCGTGGTGTCGGCGCACCACGACATCCGGCACGGCATAGCGCTTCGCCGCGGTCACATTGCCGTCGAACGCGGGGTGTGGACGCAGCCGCTGCCGAATCAGTTCGAGTACCACTTTGATCTCGGCTGGGGCGACGCCCAGGGCAGACGCGATGGAGGCGAAGTGTCCCTGGGCCAGCGCACGCAAGTGGTCTGCGATGACCGCCCGGGCAAGGTCGATCACCTCACCTTGTAAGCCGAGTGCGTCCAGTTGCAACAACAGGCACTCCGAGACGCTGGTTGCACCCACGCCGGGCGGGCCGGCCCGCCGGATGACCTCCAATCCGTGGGCGACCACGGATTCGTCGACTCCCAGCTCGGAAGCGAGCTGTGCACACGATCGATCCAGCAATCCGTGCCGGTCGAGGCTCTCGACCAAATACTCGACGATCGCGGTGACCGCACCTCTGGTCTCGAGTCGCGCTGCACGCAGGAGTGCCTGGGTGTCACACTCGGCGGCCGCCGCGTCGGGGTACTCGCCTCCGCGTAAATGAGAACCCCTGCCGGGGCCGTCCGGCGAGGTCGCGCATACCGGGCACCGGGTAGGCCAGGCCCCTTGACAGATGGGGCATTCCGCACCTTCAAGGCGTTCCAGGGCTGGATTACTGCAGAGTTCCCGTTCGATCACCAACTGCATAGCGGGGTAGGGCAGCATCAACAGTTCGGCGAACGACACCAGAGCGGGCGACACTTCGAGGCCGAACTGCGGAACCATCGACAGTTCGTGAGTTATCGACACCACTCACCTCCGGCGGCTCGTTCGGTAGACAGCCTTCCGCCAGTACACGTCTGCAAGAAGCGTGCCAGCGCTCGCAGGACGGAGCAAGTGGCCAAGACAGCTCAGAGAGCTGCGACAGCAGCCTCCAGGTCGGCGATCACGATCTTGTGCATTTCCATCATCGCTGCGGTGGCGGCCCCAGCCCGGGCGGGGTCGGGATCGTTGAGCAGTTCGTAGAGTCGCTCGGGCTCGATCTGCCAACACAGGCCGTAACGATCCTTGAGCCAGCCACACTGCATTTCCTCGCCGCCGTCACCGAGTTTGGACCAGTAGTGGTCGACCTCGGCCTGATCGGCGCAACGCACCTCGAAGGACACCGCTTCGTTGAACTTGAACAGTGGGCCACCATTCATCCCGAGGAATTCCTGGCCGTCGAGCACGAAGGTTCCGTACGCGACGTCGCCGGGTTTACCGGGACCGGCCTCGGTGTAGCGGGCGAGCTCGCCCACCGAGGAGTTCGGAAACACCGAGGTGTAGAACTCCACGGCTTCTTCGAAGTTGTTGTCGAACCAAAGGCAGGGCCTGATTGTCGTAGTCATGCCCGTTAGGACTCCGGGAACGCCCTGGAATCATCGCGCCTAGAGCGAGACGATGGTCGCCGACGCCGTTCCGGGGGCGCCGTACACCTGCGCCAGGCCCACCCGCGGGTTGCCGGGCACCTGACGGTCGCCCGCCTCGCCACGGAGCTGACGCACCAGTTCGTGCATCTGCCGCAGCCCCGACGCGCCGATGGGCTCGCCGTTGGCGATCAGGCCGCCGTCGGTGTTCACCGGGATGGAGCCGTTGATCTCGGTGGCCCCGTCGATCAGCAGCTTCTCCTGCTCGCCGTCGGCACACAGGCCGGTCTCGGCCATGTGGATCACCTCGGCGCCGGCGTCGGTGTCCTGTAGTTGGGCGATGTCGACGTCCTCGGGCCCGATGCCCGCGACCTCGTAGGCCGCCTTCGCCGCGTACACCGTGGGCGAGGGGTCCTCGTCCAGCGGTGACGAGGTGGCGTGCACTTCGTAGGCGCCGAAGGTCCGGGTCCGGATCTCCGTGGCGCGCACGAACACCGGCTTGTCGGTGAACTTGTGCGCGATGTCGCCGCGGCACATGATCACCGCGGCGGCGCCTTCGTCGGGTGCGCAGAACATGAACTGCCGCAGCGGGTAGTTCAGCACCGGTGAGGCCATGATCTCGTCGACCGAGATCTCCTTGCGCCGGAAGGCATTCGGGTTGAGGGCCCCGTTGCGGAAGTTTTTGTTGGCCACGCGCGCCAGCGTCTCCTCGGAGATGCCGTGCTTGTGGAGGTAGTGGTTTGCCTTGATCCCGAAGAACTTGGTGGTGACGAACTGGCCGTTCTCGGCGTACCACTGCGGCAGCGCGAGCTTCGCGGGATCGTCGGTGAACGCACCGCGGGGATGCTTGTCCAATCCGATCGCGATGCCGATGTCGTACTTGCCGAGCCGGATGGTGTCGGCGGTCTGTTGGATGGCGCTGGCGGAGGTGGCGCAGGCGTTGAAGACGTTGGTGAAGGTGATGCCGGTGAGCCCGACCAGCCGGGTCACGGCATCGGGGTTGGACACCTCATAGCTGCCGCCGAACCCGAACTGGATGTCCTTCCAGTCCACGCCGGCGTCTTTGAGCGCCAGCTGGATCGCTTCGGCGCCCATCTGCATCGCAGTCTTGTCGAACCGGCCGAACGGGTGCAGCCCGACACCGATGATCGCCACGTCGTTGGTCATTGCAGTGGCTCCTAGACGTTCTGGAAGGCGAAGGTGACGACGTCGTTGCCGTCGGCGTCGGTGGTGAACGGGATCATGGTCAGCTCGACCTCTTGGCCGAACTGCAGCTTGGCCGGATCGTTCTCGGTCAGTCGTCCCTCGACCCGGATCACATCGCCCAACTGCACGAGGCCGACCCCGAACGGAACGAAGTCCTTGCCGGTGGGGCCTGCGTACGGAGCGCCGGGCGGGAAGCCCTGGGTGGTCCACGCGATCACGGTGCCGCGCCGTGGCAACAACAACTCCGCCATCTGGTCACTGCTGCACTTCGGGCAGTAATCCTGCACGGGAAATGTTGTGGCTGAGCAGCTTCCGCACTGACTGCCGATCAGCTGGGGGTTCTCATCTGGCCAGGTCGAGATCTCCGGCGCGAGAGCTTTCTGCATCGAGCATCCTCCGCAACTGCGAAACCAATAATCCGCTTTCGGAATCGTACAATACAGTTCCCAAACACGGAAATGGCATTCTCATTTGCGTGCGGAACTACTGCAGCGCGGGCATGACCTCGCGCTCGAAGAGTTCGATCCCCGACCGGTCGTAAGCGGCCTCGGGGAAGTAACAGATGACGTACTCGCAGCCCAGCCCGCGCAGTCGCTGTAGCGCCTCGACCACCTGCTCGACGGTCCCGGCGCCGGCGGCCGGCGTGCTCATCGATGCCAGCATCGCATTGGTGGCCTCGTCGCCTGCGACCCCGCTCAACCGGCTGCGCACCCGTTCGAGTCGTTCCTTGACGTCAGCCTCCGAGGTGCCGATGACGACGTTGACATTGGCCGAGCGGACTATCGCATCGAAGTCCGTACCGACGTCTTTGCAGTGACCGGCCAGGATCTCCGACTTGTGCGCGAAGCCCTCCGGCTCGGAGACGAAGTTCGTGTACTGCGCGTACTTCGCGGCGATGCGCAAGGTCACCTTCTCGCCTCCCCCGGCGATCCAGAGCGGAATACCGTCCTCCTGCAACGGTTTTGGTGCGACGATGGCGCCGTCCACCTGATAGTGCTTACCGGCGAAGCTCACGGAGCCGTCACGCCAGGCGTCGCGCATGATCTGGACACCCTCACTGAGGCGGGCCAAGCGCTCCCCTGCCGACGGAAACCCGTATCCGTATGCGCGCCACTCGTGTTCGTACCAGCCGCCGCCGATACCCATCTGCACCCGCCCGCCGGAGATGATGTCGGCGGTGGCGGCCACCTTGGCCAGATACACGGGGTTGCGGTAGCTCATGGCGGTGCACATCTGCCCGAGCTTGATCCGGGACGTCGTGGCCGCGTAGGCCGACATCAAGGACCACGCCTCGTGGGTGGCCTCCGCGGTGGGTACCGGAACAGTGTGGAAGTGGTCGTACACCCACAGCGAGTCCCAGGCCTCGCCGTCGTCGGCATAAGCCGCCAAATCGCGCATCACCGCCCATTGTTCTTTCGGGTCGATGCCGACCAGATCCAGACGCCAGCCTTGCGGGATGAACAGTCCAAAGCGCATGAAATCCGACTCTAGTCCCGCGACCGGCACAGGCGAGGGACGAGGCCCCTGAGCAGCCGGCCGACTGGATCCCCTCGGGCCGAAACACCGGGGTAACACCCGTCCGCGACCGTGGGTGCATGAACACTGTGACGGTCGAGGCCAATCCGTACACCTGGCCGTACGACGGCGACATTCCGGCTGCCCACACGGCACTGATCAATATCGACTGGCAGGTCGACTTCTGCGGCGAGGGTGGGTACGTCGACGCTATGGGTTACGACCTGTCCCTGACACGCACGCCGCTCGGCCCCGCCCAGGAGGTACTGGAGGCCGCGCGGGCCGCGGGCCTGTTCATCATCCACACCCGAGAGGGGCACCGGCCGGATCTGTCCGACCTGCCGCCCAACAAGCGGTGGCGCTCGGCGCAGATCGGTGCCGAGATCGGCTCACTGGGCCCGTGCGGGCGCATCCTGACCCGCGGCGAACCGGGTTGGGAGCTGGTGCCCGAGATGGCCCCCCTGCCGGGCGAACCGGTGATCGACAAGCCGGGCAAAGGAGGCTTCTACGCCACCGACCTCGAACTGGTACTGCAGAGCCGCCACATCACGCACATCATCTTCACCGGCATCACCACCGACGTCTGCGTGCACACCACCATGCGCGACGCCAATGACCGCGGCTATGAATGCCTGGTGGTCTCCGATGCCACCGGCGCCACCGACTACACCAATCATGTTGCGGCGCTGAACATGATCACGATGCAGGGCGGGGTGTTCGGGGCGCACGCCACCAGTGCGGCAGTCATCGAGGCCGTGAGCCGACTGCGGGTGGCCGAACAGGTGAGCGTCGGCTGATCAGCCGAGACCGAGCGCCGCCATCCCGCCGGTGACCGCTGCCGCACGGAGGGCTTCAGCGGGCGCGTCGGGAAATTGCAGACAGCAGTCCTGGATGCCGCCGAGGGCGATCACCACTCGCACTGCCTGTTCGAGTGTCTGGTCCGGCCCGAAGATCAACCGTCCCAGCCGCTCACGCCAGGCCAGCATGCTGTCGATCAGACCGAGGTCGGCCAGAGTGCTCAGTTCGGCGACCACCAGCACGAAGTCGGTACGGCAGCCGTAGAGGTAATCGAAATACCTCCCGAGGATTTCCGGCGCGGAGAGTTCCGGCTGCGCCTCGCAGTCCGCCACCAGCACCTCGCCGCCGTCGATCAGGGGGCTGACGATGCTGCGCACCAGGTCTTCCCGCGAGCTGAAGTGGTAGTACAGCGCGGGTTTGGTGATGCCGAGGCGCGCGGCGATGTCCTGAAGGCTGGTGCGTTGCACACCTTTGACGGCGAACAGTTCACGAGCGACGTCCTGGATGCGCTGCCGGGTGTCGGTTCGGGTCATGCTCACGTAGCCACCCTAGCTGACCGATCGTTAAGTAAGCTATTGTTCGTCGCTTACCGATCGTTAAGTAAGGAGAGAAGATGAACGTTCTGATTTCCGGCGCGAGTATCGCCGGGCCTGTGCTGGCCTATTGGCTGAACCGACGCGGGTTCGACGTCACGGTGGTGGAGCAGGCCGCCGTTCTGCGCAAGACCGGCGGTCACGCCATCGATCTGATCGGTCCCGCCATGACCATCGCGGACCAGATGGGCGTGGCCGACCGGGTGCTCGACAAGGCCACCGGCACCGACCGGCTGCTGATGTACCGCGTCGGGGCCACCCGGCCTACCCGTATCGACTACGACAAGGTGACGGCGGCGCTGTCCCAGCAGCACGTCGAGATCATGCGGGACGACCTCAGTGAGATCTTCTACGACGCGGGCCGCCAGGACGTCGAGTACCTGTTCGGCGACCACATCACCGGCATCGACGACGACGGGCAGGTGCGGTTCGCGCACGCCGGCACCCGCCGCTTCGACCTCGTCGTGGGTGCCGACGGACTGCACTCCGGGGTCCGCCGGCTGGTGTTCGGCGAGGACGCCGGCCACACCGAATTCCTCGGCGCCTACCTGTCCGTGGTGTCGGTACCCAAAACCCTTGCCCGCGACGGGGACATGACGGGATGGGTCGACGTGGGCCGCACGGCCATGATCTACACCGCCGACCATCTCGACGACGCGCGCGCGGTGTTCATCTTTCGCCCGAACTCCGCGCACCGGTACGACTATCGCGACACGGCCGCCCATCAGCGGCTGCTGCGGGAGCGCTTCGCCGGAATGGCGGAACCGGTTGACCGCTGGCTCGCCGAGGTGACCCGCACCAAGGCGTTCTACTTCGACGCCATCACCCAGTTGCAGTTGACCAGTTGGTCGCGTGGCCGGGTGACGTTGGTGGGCGACGCCGGGTACTGCCCGGGGCCTGCGGTCGGTGGCAGCACCAGCCTCGCGGTCATCGGCGCCTACGTCCTGGCCGGCGAACTCGAGCGGGCCGGTGGTGATTACACCGAGGCGTTCCGGGCCTATGAGGACGTGATGCGCCCTGCGGTCGTCGGCGCTCGCGCACTGGCGAAGGGCATGGCCAAAGGGATTCTGCCGTCGTCACCGCTGGGCGTGCGGGGGCTCATCGGCGCGGGCCGGCTGATCTCGCTGCTGCCCAGACCGGTCACCGCCGCGCTGGCCGGCCTCAACGACAAGGGCATCCGGCTCTATGACTCCATCCGCGTTCCCGACTATCCCGAATATGTCGGTCCGCGTGGCTAGCCTGGCGGTATGGCGCTTTCCAAGGATGAAAGAGAACAGTTCCTCGCCGAGCCGCACATCGCCGCACTGTCGGTGTCCGCCGGCGACAACCGTGGTCCGCTCACGGTGCCCATCTGGTACCAGTACTCCCCCGGTGGTGAACCGTGGATTCTCACCGGCGCGGGGTCACGGAAGGCCCGGCTCATCGAGGCGACGGGCTTCTTCTCGCTGATGGTCGAACGGCTGGAGCCCAGCGTCCGGTACGTCGCGGTCGACGGCGCGGTCAGCCGTATCGAGCCGGGCACCGACGCGCAGATGGAAGAGCTGGCGTACCGCTATCTCGACGAGGACGCCGCGGGCCGGTACCTGGAGTTCGCCAAGGCGAACCTGGGCGAGCACGTGGCCATCTACCTGCAGCCGCAGAATTGGTTGTCCACCGATATGGGCAGCTTCTAAGGTTTACGGTGTCGTCGAGGAATCGGCTGTTCCGGGTGCTCTACCGGCTGGGGTTCACCCCGTGGGACGGTCATCCCCTGGCCGGCAGCCTGCGGTCGGTGGTCGAGGAACTGGCGCCGGGCCGGGCGCTGGATATCGGGTGCGGCACGGGCGACAACTGCATCTACCTGGCCCAGCATGATTGGCAGGTAACCGGCGTCGACTACGTCGCCAAGGCCGTCGAACAAGCCCGTAGGAAAGCCACCGAGGCAGGTGTCGAGGTCACAGTGAAACAGGCCGATGCCACCCGGCTGCGCGAGGCGGATGTCGGTGTCGGCTTCGGCCTGATCGTCGACAACGGGTGCCTGCACGGCATGAGCGACGAGGACCGTGACGCCTATGTCCGCGAGGTCACCGCCGTCGCGGCCCTCGGTGCGCGATTGCTCCTGATCGAGTTCGCCCCCGGCGGCTCGTTCGGTGTGCCCGGCATCGCCCCCGCCGACGTCGAGCGCCGGTTCGGTGCGCACTGGAAACTACTGTCCAGCGGGAAGGACCCCGACACTACGCCGGCGCGGTACTACGTGTTCGAGCGCGCCGGATAGAGGGCAGCGACGGCGGCCAGGCTGACCTTCAGCGATGGGTTTCGCGGCAGCTGGTCCACCACCACGATCGCCACCGGCACGTGATGGCGTGGAAGTTGTTGGCGCACCAGCTCTTTGAGCTCGCCCTCGGTGGGCTCCGCGTTCGGCACCGTCTCGACCGCCGCGAACGGCACCTGCCCGAGACGTTCGTCGGGTACCCCCACCACCGCGGCGTCGCGCACCCCGGAATGGCTCAGCAGCACCCGTCGCACCGTCTCGGGCAGGATCTTGAAGCCGCCGCGGTTGATGGCTCCGTCGGCGCGGCCGTGCAGGGTGATGAACTGATCGGCATCCACGGACGCGATGTCCATGGTGCGGATCCAGTCGGGTCCCAACAGTGGGATCTGGGCTTCGAGCACGCCCTGGCTTCCCGTCGGCACTTCGCGATCCCCGTCGACGATCCGGACCTGCACCCCCGGCAGCGGTCGTCCCGAGCTGGCCCGTTTGACGGCGCCGAACTCTTGGTAGAGCTCCGGTGTCCACGCACACACCGAGCCGGCGAACTCCGTCGCTCCGTAGGCCGTCAACACCGGTATGCCGTACCGCTTTTCGAACTCGTCCCGCGTTTCGACGTCCAACGGGCCGGCCGCACAGACGATGAACTGCAGCGAACTCAGCATCGCCGGATCCAGGTCGGCGTCCAGCAGCATCCGCACCACCGCAGGTTGCACCCCGGAGCGTTGCAGTTGATGGGTCTGCACGGCGTTCGCCCACGCCTGCACGCTGAACTTCTCGTGCAGCAGCATCCGCTTGCCGGTGTACACGCCGGTGACCAGTTGGCAGACACCGCCGATCCCGCCGAGCGGCCAGTAGACCAACTCCGGGGGATCCTCGGGTGACGCCTGCCCGCCGGTGACACTGAAGACGGTGTGCTCGAGCACCGGCGCGTCGACGGCGAAGCGTTTCGGCGGCCCGGTGGTGCCGCTGGTCAGGATGTGCAGAGCCGCCGTGTACGAAGCTCTTTCCTGCGCGGTGTGACCGGTCACCAGCGCGGCCTCGTCGGTCAGCGTGACACCCGCGGTTCCGGTCCGCACCGCCGCGGCCACCACCTCGGCGGTCCAGTCCTGCGGATCGGCGACCACTGCCGCCAGATCGAGGCGTTCGATATCGCGGGCGATCGCCTGGGCCGATTGGAACGAGTAGATCATCACCACCGGCCGGGCCGCGGCCAGCGCACCGATGATCGCCGCGGCGTGCGGCACCCGGTTGCGCACCACCACGCCCAGCGGTGCATCGACGGGAACGCCGGCGTCACT
The DNA here is from genome assembly GCA_040512325.1 of Mycobacterium sp. Taxonomy (GTDB): domain Bacteria; phylum Actinomycetota; class Actinomycetes; order Mycobacteriales; family Mycobacteriaceae; genus Mycobacterium. The sequence continues at coordinate 23,386 of JBEVFK010000024.1, forward strand.
CAGCAACTCGGTGAGGGCGGCGATGTCGGCGGTGATCTCGTCGCCGGTGAACCAGCGGCCGTCGAACTCGACACAGGGCCGCGGACCGTAGCTCGCCAGGCCTGCGGTAAACGTTTCGGTAAAGCTTTCCGTCACCGACTCATTGTGCACACACAACAAAGCTCCCGACACGTCGTTGTGTCGGGAGCTTTGTTGGTCTCAGGACGTCAGCGACGCCGGCGGGGTGAACCGCTCGCCGTAACGCTCGGCCAACTGCTTGGCCCGCGCGACGAACGCTTCCTTGCCGATGCCGAGTTCGCCTTCATAGCCGACGATGAACTGCGCGGAACCACCGGTGTAGGGCGGGAAGCCGATACCCATGATGGAGCCGATGTTCGCGTCGGCGGTCGAGGTGAGCACACCCTCGTCGAGGCACTTCTGCGTCTCGATGGCCTCGGCGAACAGCATCCGGTCGACCATGTCCTGCAGCGGGATGTCCGCGCCGCTGCCGGACTTGAACGTGTCAGCCAGACCGTCCCACAGGCCGGTGCGCTTGCCGTCGACGTAGGAGTAGAAGCCGGCGCCCTTGAGGCGTGACGGCCGCTCCAGTTCGATCATCTTGTTGACGACGACCTCGGCCGGGTGCGGCTCGTAGGTGGCGCCGGTCTCTTCGACAGCCAGGCGGGTGGCCTTGGCGATCTTCTGCATCAGCTCCAGGTTGAGCTCGTCGGAGAGCTGCAGCGGCGGCGCCGGGTATCCGGCCTGCGAACCCGCCTGCTCGATGCTGGCCGGGGCCACACCTTCGCCGAGCATCGCCAGCGCCTCGTTGACGAAGGTGCCGATGACACGGGAGGTGAAGAAGCCGCGGCTGTCGTTGACCACGATCGGGGTCTTGCCGATGGCCAGGGTGTAGTCGAACACCCGCGCCAGCGCCTCGTCGGAGGTCTTCTCACCCCGGATGATCTCGACCAGCGGCATCTTGTCCACCGGGGAGAAGAAGTGAATCCCGATGAAGTCTTCCTGGCGCTTGACCCCGGTGGCGAGACCGGTGATCGGCAGCGTGGAGGTGTTGGAACCCAGCAGCGCGTTGGGCTCGACGATGTCCTCGATCTCCTGGAACACCTTGTGCTTGAGCTCCACCGACTCGAAGACGGCCTCGATCACGAAGTCGACACCCTTGAGGTCGGCCGCGTCGGCCGCCGGGGTGATGCGAGCCAGCAGCGCGTCGGAGCGCTCCTG